>NZ_BCAZ01000033.1:0-66933 GCF_001320205.1 Pseudomonas sp. NBRC 111123 | reverse complement strand
CCAGGTAGTCCGTGAACCGCGGTGGCACGGCGATGCCTTCCTCGAGCAGGCGGCTGTTGTCGAACAGGTAGTTGAGGTCGGCAAAGCCGCTGTAAAGGCGCAGGGCGCGCAGTACCAGGCGTGGGTTGGCTGGGCCGATGCGTGCCTCGAAGTCCTGCGCCAGGCTTTTCAGGTCGTCGACATCGACCTTGCGGTAGCGCTCGCCAACCGGCTGCGCGTCGTTGGCATGGGCAAACGCCTGGTCGATCTCACCGAAGGTGCAGGCCGCCTGGTGGCCGGCGGAAATGTGGTAAAGGTTGTGCCCCAGATGCGGCTTGAGCGTGAGGCCGATCAGCGCTTCGGCGCAGTAGTCGACCGGGATCACGTCGATCTGCTCGTCCAGCTCGCAGGTGAAACTTTCCAGCGCGAAGCCCATGCGGAAGACCCAGAAGATGCTGGCCGAGGCCTGGCAACCGAGGGTGCGGTGGCCGACCACGATGGACGGGCGCGCCACCACCAGCGGCAGGTGCGGCAGTTGCTCGCTCATGCGCCGTTCGATCTCGGCCTTGGACGCGGTGTAGTCGACCAGCTGCTGTTCGGCAGCCGGGAATTCCCACGATTCGCTGATCGGCGACTCGCGCTGCGGGCCGCAGCTCATCGCCGTGCCCACGTGCAGGAAACGCTTCAGACGCGTCGAGCGGCTCATTACCTCGGCGAAGGCGTAGGTGCCCTCGACATTGACCGGCCAGATGTTCGGATTCTTCGAGAACGAGGCCACTGCCGCGCAGTTGATCACCCGGTCAATCTGCATCAGTCGCGGCGTGGCTTCGGCCAGCCAGCCGGTATCGAGGAAGTCGCCGCAAATGATCTGCTCGGCGCGCAGGGCCAGGCAGTCACGCTCGGCAACGCCGTGTTGGCGCAGGTTATCGCGCAGGCGCTCCAGGCCTTGCTCGCGGCTGTCGGCGCGCACCAGGAAACACAAGTTGGCGCTGCGGCCATTGGCAATCAATTGAGCCGTTACCGAACCACCAAGAAAGCCGGTGGCACCGGTCAGCAGCATATGTTCGTGGAGATCGAAGTTAATAAGTGGGGCAGGCGCGTTCATAAACTTCCTCTGAAAAGTTTATTGGCTGATATCGAGGTTTGAGCTCGTGCCAAGGGCGCGCAGTGACTGCCTTTCAGCTCGGAGCGAGGCGATTGTCAGGGCGTTGGGAGGGGCGTTGCAATTAACGAAATGCGGGTTTCATGTGAAACAAAAGTTAATGAAAGTTCTGGTCTTCATTAATGAAATGATGCGCGATGCAAAGTTGCCAGAGTGCTTGTTAACAGCAAGTGAGATGAATGTGAAAAATACCTTCAGCTTTGTAGGAGCGCCCCGGCAAGGCCGCTCCTACAAAAGCGCGTCAGGTGGTCAGTTCGCTGGCCAGGGGGGGGGCCGTGACAGCAGTGCTGAACACTGGCTCATTGCTGCGCAAGCTGCGTACCCGGCTGTACCCGGTCAGCAGCATGTAGCGGGCAATCGGCAAGCCGACCACGATGCTGGCCATTTGAATTGCCAGCAAACCACCGGCAATCACCAGGCTGGCCGCGATCGCGCCTTCCCGCACGCACCACAGCACCCGTATCCCGTCGGGCGGGTCGATGCTGCCCAGCGAGTTGAGCATGCACAGCACCTGGGTACCGGCATCGGCTGCGGTCACGCAGTGCACCGCCAGTAGCAGGCAGAAGATCACACTCAGCACGCACCCAGCGTCGGGCCATCGAGGCGGTCGAGCAGGGTGAACATCGCCGTCGTGGTTTCCTTGCTTTCTTCGCCATGCCACCGCCCAAGTACCGGGCGATGAGCCGGGGCTGGGCGGTACATTGACCTGGCGCCTATCCTGAGGGGGTTGGATGACTATCAGGAGCGGGCATGAACCGAAATGAACTGCGCAAGGCCGACATCAACCTCATGGTGGTGTTCGAGGCCTTGATGCAAGAGCGCAACCTCACCCGCGCCGCGGAAAAGCTGTTTCTCGCCCAGCCCACGGTCAGTGCAGCGCTTGCCAGGCTGCGCACGATGTTCAATGACCCGCTGCTGATCCGCGTCGGTAACCGCATGGAGCCGTCCGCCCGGGCGGCCGAGGTGATCAAGCACCTCACCCCGGCGCTGGACGCGATGTCGGCCGCCCTGAGCCTGACCCACGACTTCGACCCGCCGACCAGCAAGATGACCTTCAGGATCGGCTTGTCCGATGATGTCGAATCAGGGCTTTTGCCGCCGTTGCTGCGGGCACTGCGTACCGAGGCGCCGCATGTGGTGGTGGTCGTGCAGCATGTCGACTACTGGCGCATCCCCGACCTGCTGGCCACGGGGGATGTCACGGTGGGCATCAGCCAGACCCGCGGCCTGCCGGCCAATGCCAAGCGTAAAGTATTACGTACCATGCAGGCGCGGGTGCTCAGGGCTGACAAGTCCGCGCAGCCGCTGACCCTGGAGGAGTTCTGCCTGCGCCCCCACGTGCAAGTCTCGCCAACGGCCAATACCCAGGGCGTAGTGGATGACTGGCTGAAGGAAATCGGGCATACGCGCAGCGTGGTGTTGTCGGTGCCCCAGTTCAGTTCATTGCCGGCCATCCTGGCCGGCAGCGATCTGCTGGCCTGCTGCCCGGACTACGCCGCCGCGGCCATGGCCAGCTGGGGCAACCTGCAGGCCGAACCCTTGCCGTTCGATACCGTGCCGCTTGAGCTGGCCATGGTCTGGCTGAGCACCACCGACAGCGACCCGGCCGAGCGCTGGTTGAGAGGGCGGCTGGAGCAGTACATGAGTGGGGCGCGTGAGGGGCGAATCGGCTAGGGCATTTGCTCATACCGGTTTGTCGCGCTGGCGCATGGCCTTGGCGCGCTTCTCCAGCAACAGGTAAGTCAGTACGGCCAAGACCAGCGGTACCAGGTAATACAACGTCCGGTAGCCCAGCAACGCCGCTACCAGCGTGCCTTGGCCAAGCTGCCCATGAAGCAGGGCGAGGAACACCGTTTCGAGCACACCGAGCCCTGCGGGAATATGGGCGACCACCCCTGCTACGCAACTGATCAGCAGGATGCCGAGAATCGTCGGGTAGAACGCTTCACCAGGCAACAGCCAGAAAATCAGCAAGGCCATCATCGCCCAGTTGCTTGCGCCTAACGCCACCTGGCACAGGGCCAGGCGCAGCGAGGGCAGGGTGACCTCGTGCTCGCGCCAGCGCCAGGTGCGTTTTTTCGCCAGGCCACAAGCCAGCAGATAGCCGATAGCGATCGTCAGCAACAACACGCCGATCAGCCTCAGCCCGGTGGCACCGACCGCCCAGTTGGCCGGTAATTCGACCAGGCCGAGGGCAAACACGCTGCCGGCCAGCAGCATGTAGCCCATCCAGTTGGTCAGCAGGCCCAGGGTGAGGATACGGGTGATGGTCGGTGTATCCAGGCCAAGGCGGCCGTACAGGCGATAACGCAAGGCAACGCCCCCCACCCACGTGGTGAAGTTGAGGTTGAAGGCATAACACACGAATGCCACCGGCAGCACTTGCCGGGCGGGCAGGTGGTGGCCGGTATAAGCCCGGGCCAGCAAGTCGTAACTGGCGAAGATCAGGTAGCTGCACAGCGCCAGGGCCAGGCCCATGGCCAGCGTGCCTGGTTTGTAAGCCAGCAGCGACTGGCGCACCTCGTTCCAGTCCAGGTTGCGTGCCAGAACGTACAGCAACACCGGTATGAGGATCAGAAACGCCACGGTGAACAGCCGCTTGCCCCAGACCTGCCAAGGTTTCTGCGCCATCAGGTATTGCCCTCATGCAGGTCGCCCTGGGCCTCGACCTGCGGCTGCAGCGAACGCAGGCGCTGGCGGTGTGCGGGAAACCAGCCGGCGATCCGCGGGAAGTGCCGGATGACGTGGAAGCACACGAAGATAAGCGGTGCACGCCACCAATAGCCACGGATCATCCGTTCCAGCGTCACCGGTTTGCATTGCTCGGCTGCTAGTGACTGCAGGTGCTCATACAGGTGCTGGTTGAATGCCGGATCACGAATGAACAGGTTCGCTTCCAGGTTGAAAGACAGGCTCAGGGGGTCGAGGTTGCTGGAGCCGACCGTGGCCCACTCGTCATCGACCAGCGCCACCTTGCCGTGCAGCGGCCGCTGGCAATACTCGTGGATCCGCACGCCATCGCGCAGCAGGTAGTTGTAGAGCAGGCGCGACAGGGCGCGCACCCAGCGCATGTCTGGCTGGCCCTGGAGGATCAGGGTAACTTCGACGCCGCGGCGCGCCGCGTTGCGCAATTCACGCAACAGGCGGTAACCCGGGAAGAAATAGGCATTTGCCACCACCACGCGCTCGCGGGCCGAGCGCAGGGCCAGCAGGTAGTGGGCTTCGATATCGGTACGGCGCAGCCGGTTGTCACGTTCTACCAGCACCGCGGTGCTCCTGCCCGTGGCTGCGGTCACAGGCCGTGTCTCGCTGGGCGGTTCCAGCACCGGGGCCATCAGCCGGCGGCTGGCAGCATGTACCTGCGCCACGACCGGCCCGGTCACCTCCACGGCATAGTCCTGCTTGGCCATGGGGCCGAAATCACCCAGGTGGTCAGCGCTGTAGTTGATGCCACCAATAAACGCCCGCTCACCATCGACCACCACGATCTTGCGGTGCAGGCGCCGGAACAGGTTGATGCGCATGCCGGCCAGCCTGGGTTGCGGGTCGAAGGCATGGAAGTTGACCCCGGCATCGGTCAGCCCAGAGACGAAGCCATCGGGCAGGTCGGCGGTGCCGTAGCCGTCAACTGCGACCTCCACCCGTACACCGCGCCTGGCGGCATCGATCAGCACGCTGCGTAACTGCTGGCCGACCTTGTCGTCGAAAATGATGAAGGTTTCCAGCAGGATCTCTTCCTTCGCCTGGGCCATTGCCGCGAATACCCGCGGGTAATACTGCTCGCCATTGATCAACAGTTCGACACGGTTACCTTCTACCCAAGGTCTGTTCACAGGACGATCTCCGCAGCCAGTGGGGCATGGTCGGACAGGTGCGACCAAGGATACATCGACAGCACCTGAGCCTTTGCCGGCATGGCATTGCGCAGGTAGATACGGTCCAGCCGCAGCAGCGGCAAGCGGGCCGGAAAGCTGCGTGCAGGGCTGCCGAAATGGTTGCCGAAGGCCTCGACCAGGCGCCGGGATAGCACAGCATCAGCTTTCAACCGCCAGTCATTGAAGTCGCCGGCGATGATCACCGGTGCCTCTGCCGGAAGGCTGTCGAGCAGCTCGAGCAGCAGCTTTACCTGGCTTTGCCGGTGGGCTTCACGCAGCCCCAGGTGCACACAGATCGCGTGAACCTGCTCATGCCCTGGTACCTCCAAACGGCAATGCAGCAGGCCGCGCTGCTCGTTGCCGTGTATCGATACGTCGAGGTTTTCATGCTGCGCAATCGGGAATTTCGACAGCAGGGCGTTGCCGTGATCGCCGTGGGGGTACACCGCATTGCGGCCATAGGCATACTGCGGCCACATGCTGTCGGCAAGAAATTCGTACTGCGGCGTTTCTGGCCACGCGGGGTGGCGCACGGCGTGCTGCTGGTGGCTGCCGTGCACCTCCTGGAGGAACACCAGGTCGGCATGGGTGCTGCGCACCGCTTCACGCAGCTCTGGAAGAATGAAGCGCCGGTTGAACAGGGTAAAACCCTTGTGCACGTTGATCGTCAACACGTTGAGGCGGCGCACCGCCGTAACCTTGTCGATCATGCAAGGCGGTGTAGGCAGGGTCTTGTTCACAGCTGCACCTCCGGTGTCACGCCCGGTTCGGTGAGCAGGTGGTAATCGAGCTTGAGTGTTTCCAGCAGACGGCGAGCATCGTAGGGGGCGTGGACTTTCTGATCGTTGTCGAAGTAGCAATAGATATCACGCGAGGTTCGCCGTGGCGGTGCCCCGGCCACGATCAGTCGCGCATCGTCGGCCTGGCTGCCCTCGGCCCAGGCTTGAATCCGCTGCTTCCAGCGGCGCAGGGCCCGCGCCGTGTAGCCGCTGCTGTAGCGTTCGACGTCACCGTGCAGGCGCATGTAGACGAAGTCGGCGGTAACATCCTCGACATAGGGCCACTTGCCTGCGCTGTCCGCCACCACCAGGGCCACGCGGTGTTTGCGCAGCAGTTTGACGAAGGTTTCGCAGAGGAAGCTCTCGTGGCGGATTTCCACGGCATGGCGCAGCCGAACATTGCCCTTGATCGCGGTGCCACCGTTATCCTTGAGGCTTTCAGCGCAGCCTTTGGCAGAGGCACGCGCGGCCTTGCGGTCCTTGGGCAGCAACTGGAAGAAGCGGCTGAAACGCGCTTCGTCGAACTTCAGGTTCGGTGGGAACTGCCACAGGAAGGGCCCCAGCTTGTCGCCCAGCAGCAAGGGGCCGGAGGCAAAGAAATTGGCGATGGGCTCTTCGATGTCCTTGAGCCGGCGCACATGGGTGATGTAGCGCGGGCCTTTGACCGCGAAGATGAAGTCGTCCGGCGCCTCGTCACGCCAGCTCTGGTAGCGTTCGGGCGTTTGCAGGCTGTAGAACGAGCCATTGATCTCGATGCTGTTCACCGCCCGCGAGGCAAACGCCAGTTCGCTGTCCTGTCGCAGGCCCTTGGGGTAGAAGTCCTTGCGCCACGGGCCATAGCGCCATCCGGAAATGCCGATGCGGATATCGCTCACGCTGCAGTCCTCATAGCCTGATCCCTTGAATGTCACTCAAGTTGCGACCTGAGCAAGGCTGTGAGGGTTCAGCGCAGTTCATCGAATGCCGTACTGCAGCCGGCAGTTGAACTTTGTCGGCGCCAGCGATTCCACCGCATAGTGGATATGCAGCACAGGAGATCGTCGGCATGAAATTCGATCGTTTTTGTCAGTGGCTGGCCAACTGGGCCGGACGACCGCTGGCCTTCGGCGTCGCTTTCCTGTTGATTCTGGCCTGGGGCATTACCGGGCCGCTGTTCGACTTCAACGACACCTGGCAACTGGTGATCAACACCTCGACCACCATCCTCACTTTCCTGATGGTTTTCCTGATCCAGAACACCCAGAACCGCGACAACGACGAGCTGCATATCAAGATCGACGAATTGCTGCGCACCACCCAGAAAGCGCACAAGGCGCTGCTCAACCTGGAGGATATGGCCCCGGCCGAGCTGCATGCCTTGCGCAAGCAGTACCAGCAGATGGCCGCGCGCAGCGACGAACAATCGAAGGAGTGACCTGCCAAGACCGGAGGCAAGCATGGCCAGACATATCATCCACTTCACCGGGCCGATCAACTCATCCACCTGTGGCAACCTGATCAACACCTGCTCGCGCGCCATGCAGCAGGGCGCCGACATGCTGCAGCTGAACATCGCCACCATGGGCGGCGAGTGCAGCTACGGCTTTACCCTGTACAACTTCCTGCGCAGCCTGCCGATCAGCGTGCACACCCATAACCTCGGCACTGTCGAGTCGATGGGCAATATCCTGTTCCTGGCAGGCGAGCACCGCACGGCGTGCAGCTGCAGCAAGTTCCTGTTCCACCCGTTCCACTGGACGCTGCACGGTTCGGTGGACCATGCGCGCATGGCCGAATACGCCATGAGCCTGGATTACGACTTGCGCCTTTATGCACAGATCGTCGCCGAACGTACCGCGGGCAGCAGCGAAGTGCTGGACGTGCCGCGTTACCTGATGGCGTATCCGCGAATCCTGGGGCCCAAGGAAGCGTTGGACAGTGGGATGATCCACGCCATTGACGAAATGCCGATCGAAGCCGAAGTCAACCAGTGGAGCGTGCATGCCTGAGCGCCGAACCCTTGTGGGAGCCGCGCCTGCCGGCGATGGGCCGCAAAGCGGCCCCACGATTTCAAAGCTGTTGCATAAATTGCCGGGGCCGCTTCGCGGCCCATCGCCGGCAAGCGCGGCTCGTACAAGTACAGCGCACGGCTGGAAGCGGGTGATAATCCTGCAAGCGGCTCAGCAGGGCACTGAGCCACTGAGTGCCTCGATGGCCTCGACCAGTTCGTCGTAGCCTACCGGTTTGTTCAGATGGCGATCGAAGCCGGACTGACGCGACTTGTGCTGGTCGGCACTGGCACCGTAGCCGGTGAGGGCAATGGCCGGCGTGTGGCGCAGGTGGGCAAGGCCGCGCAGGGCCTTGATCAGCGCGTGGCCGTCCATGACCGGCATGCCGATGTCTGAAATGATCACGTCATAGCGACCGCTGGCTGCCGCTTCCAGGGCTTTCAGCGGGTCGTTGTAGGCCGCGACTTCGGCGCTCTCCATCTCCAGCAGCTGTTGCATGACGTCCAGGACTTCGGCCGAGTCGTCGACCAGCAATACCGTTGTGCCTTGCAACCGTCCCTCGCTCAAAGGCTCAGGGGCCTGGGTGCGCAGTTGCGGACCTGTGTCGCACAGCGGTAGCCGTACGGTGAAGGTGCAGCCCTTGCCAGGCCCTGCCGAGCTGGCCTCGACACTGCCGCCATGGGCTTGTGCAAGCTGGCGCACCAGTGACAGGCCGATGCCGAGGCCTTCACGGCCGTGGCTGGCCGACTGCGGCGCCTGGCTGAACAGGTCGAAGATATGTTCCAGGTTGTCCTGGCTCAGGCCCACGCCCTGGTCGATCACCTGCAGCCGTGCCTGGGTTTCGTCCTGGCTCAGCACCAGGCGAATGTCGCCGCCTGGCGGGCTGAACTTCAGCGCATTGTTCAGCAGGTTCCACACGATCTGCTCCAGGCGCGTCACGTCACCCTCGATCATCAGTGGCAGGTCGTCGGCGGGTAGTTCCAGGCGCACCGGGCAAGGGTGCTGCTCGCTCAGCAGCACGGCATGGATGCCCCGGGCAATGGCGCCGAGGTCTACCGGCTGGGTCTTGAGCTTGAGCTTGCCGGTGCGAATACGCGCCACATCGAGCAGGTCGTCGATAATCCGGACCTGGCTGGACACGGCTTCGCAGATGGTGCCAACGGCCTTGCTGGCAGCGCCGATGCTCTTGACCGTGGGGAGCCGGCGGAGGATTTCGGCATTGAGCTGGATCAGGTTGAGCGGGTGCTTGAGTTCGTGGGACATCACCGCGAAGAACTCGTCCTTCATGTGGCTGGAGCTCTGCGATTCGGCCAGTTGCTTGCTCAGGCGCTCTTCACCGAGGCGCACGCGCTCTTCGGCGGCGTGGTTCTTGCTGATGTCGATGAAGGTCAGCACGGTGCCGTCGATCTTCTGCTCGCTGGCGCGGTAGGGCAGCAAGCGCGCCAGGTACCAGTGGTTGTCCTGGGCTCCGATCTCACGTTCGATGATGGTTTCACCCTTGGCCACGGCGCGGGCGTCGTCGGCCAGCGCCGGGTAATCGAGGCGGTGGGTGATGTCCAGCAGCGAGCGGCCGGTATCCACCGGCAGCATGTTGAACAGGTCGGTGGCACGCGGGGTGAACCAGCGGATGTGCAGGTTGCGGTCGACGAACACCGTGGCGATGTCGGTCGAGGCAATCAGGTTGCTCAGGTAGTCGTTGACCTTGTCGGTCTCCTCGACCTTGTTCTTGAGCTCGTAGTTGACGGTGAGCAGCTCCTCGTTGATCGACTGCAGTTCTTCCTTGCTGGTTTCCAACTCTTCACTGGCCGAGCGCAGTTCTTCGTTGATCGCTTGCATTTCTTCGTTGGAGGCGGTCAGCTCTTCGCTGGAAATCTCCGATTGCTCGATGGTTTCCTGCAATTGCAGGCGGGTACGCTGCAGTTCGCGCTCCAGGTTGTGCAGGACCATGCTGTCGGTCTGGCGGATGACCCCGGGCAGCGGCAGCGCCGGGTCGGGCGCTCGCACCTCGAACACCACCAGCAAGCACTCGCCGGTGCTGAGCTCATCCTTGAAGGGTTGCACGGTGATCTCCACCTGCTGACGATGTTCGCCGTCGCCCAGGTCGACCGGCCGCGAGGTGACGGCCTCGGTACCCTGGCGGGCCTGGAACAACGTGCTGCGCAAGGCCAGGCGCAAGCTCGGCATTACCAGGTTGAGCAGGTTGCGGCTCGGCTCGCCAGCGGGCAGTTGCAGGTAATGCCCGACACCGTCGCTCATGTACAGGATATTGCCGTCGCCGTCGATGATCAGGCTGGGCGGCGTGCGCCGGGCCAGCGCCCTATGGTGCATTTCGGCATAGGACGGCTTGCGCCCAGGCTTGGCCTTGGCCTGCAGCGCTTGGGCGAGAGTGGCCCTGCTTGCACCGGGCAACTGCCGGCCGGAGCTGCGGCCGGCCGGGCTGACGTCCCGGGCGCGGAAGATACGGTTGCGCTTGTCCACCGGGACGAACAGCTCACCGGCGACATCGACCGATTCGGACGTCCCCAGGAACAGGTAGCCGCCGCCGCGCAGGGCATAGTGGAACATCTGCAGGATGTCGTGCTGGATTTCGCGGTCCAGGTAGATCAGCAGGTTGCGGCAGACGATCAGGTCGATCTGCGAGAACGGCGGGTCGGACAGCAGGTTGTGGCGGGCGAACAGCACCTTCTCCCGGACCTCCTTGCGCACCCGGTAGTGCTGGTCTTCCTTGACGAAGAACTGGCGCAGCCGGGTAGGCGGCACGTCGGTGACGATCGCTTCGGAGTAGGAACCCGTGCGGGCGATGCCGATGGCGCGCTCGTCAAGGTCGGTGGCGAACACCTGGACCTTGCTTGTGCGTTGCTCCACCGCCAGCTGCTCACACACCAGCATGGCCAGGCTGTAGGACTCTTCACCGGTGGAACAGCCGGCCGACCAGACGCGGATTTCGCGATTGTCTTCGCCTTCACTGACCAGTTGCGGCAGCACATGGCGCTCCAGCGACTCGAACGCCTCTCGGTCACGGAAGAAGTTGGTCACCCCGATCAGCATGTCGCCCAGCAAGGCGCTGGCTTCGCCGGTGTGCTGCTCCAGGTAGCGCAGGTAGCCGGCAAGGTCGGTCTGCCCGGTCACGTGCAGGCGGCGCTCGATCCGCCGCAGCACGGTGGCACGCTTGTAATGCTGGAAGTCGTGGCCGGTAGCATTGCGCAGCTGCAGCAGGATTTCTTCGAGCAAAGGCTCCGCGGCCTGGGCATCGCCAGCGCGGGTACCCAGCGGCGGGGGCAGGGTATCGTCTTCGATGTGCGGCAGTTTCACCTGGCGCGCAGTACGCCACAGTTCCATCAGTTTCTGTGGCATCTCGGCAGCCGGGAGCACCAGGTCGACCATGCCGGTCTCGATGGCGGCGCGGGGCATGCTGTCGTACTGGGCGTCGTCCGGGGTCTGCGCCAGGGCCATGCCGCCCTGTTCCTTGATCCGCGACAGGCCTACCGCGCCGTCGGCACCGGTGCCCGACAACACCACGCAGAAGGCGTGGTCCTTGTGCACGTCGGCCAGGTCACGGAAGAACAGGTCGATGGCCACGTGGTCGCCGCGTCGGCGGTTGGCCGGGGTGACGCGCAGGTAGCCGTCGTTGGTGGAGAGGCGGTTGGCTGGGGAAATCACGTAGACATGGTTGCGCTCGATCGGTACCGGCTCGGTGACCTGGCGCACCGGCATCGGCGTTGCTTCCTGGATGATCCGGTCGGCCACGCTCTGGTGGTCGGGCGACAGGTGCAGCACCACCACGAAGGCCATGCCGCAATCGCCGGGCATCTGCTGGAAGAACGTGCGGATGGCTTCCAGCCCGCCAGCAGAGGCACCGATGCCGACCACAGGAAAGTCCAGGTGGCTGGGGCTCAGCGCGGGGTTGTGCGGCGATGCAGGTTGCTCAGTCATGGAGAAGCCTTGTGCAGACTAGAAGGGTGGCCCTTCGAAGCATCGCCGGGCAGCTGAGCGAGCATTATAGGCCGCTCGTCGGCTTTGCTGCGAGGCATTGCAGCGTGGGGGCGCTTGCAGTTGAGACCATGGCCCTGCTGAAAAATTGCCAGTGGCAAAACCCATGGCGCAAGCATTTGTATCGACGGCCTTTCGCGCCACCGGTCAGCCGCACGCAATCCGATTGAGCAGACCCTCCCATCGCCTGTTCGGAACTAAGGCATGGCACCGTTTCATGCGCCCAACCCCTCCGCATCGCAAGGAGAAACGACATGGCTGATGATCAACAACGGACCGGACAACGTGGCGGCACCAAGGAAACCAACCCGGGCAACTTTGCCAATGACCGCGAACGGGCCTCCCGTGCCGGCCACAAAGGTGGCCAGGCCTCAGGCGGCAACTTCGCCAACGACCGGCAGCGGGCCTCGGAAGCTGGCCGCAAGGGCGGGCAGAACAGCCACGGCGGAGGCCGCCAGCATCAGCAGTAGCTGAGGTCGCTCAGGCCCGCTGGCGCGGCTGGCGGGCCGCCTACCTGCTCGTCAAGGAGACCGAAGCATGCGCGCATTGACCTACCACGGCGCGGGCGATGTTCGCGTCGACACCGTGCCAGACCCGGACCTGCAGGATGACGACGATATCCTGTTGCGGGTTACCGCCACGGCCATCTGTGGCTCGGACCTGCACCTGTACCGCGGCAAGATCCCGGTGGTCGAGGCTGGCGACATCCTCGGGCACGAATTCATGGGCATCGTCGAAGACGTCGGCAGCGCGGTCACGGCGGTGCGCCCGGGTGACCGGGTGGTGATCCCGTTCGTGATCGCCTGCGGTGGCTGCTTCTTCTGCCAGCACCAACTGTTCGCGGCCTGCGAAACCACCAACACCGGGCCAGGTGCGCTTCTCAACAAGAAGCTCATCCCGCCGGGGGCTGCCCTGTTCGGCTACAGCCACCTGTATGGCGGCATCGCCGCCGTGCGCCGAGGAGGCGTGGTGAGCGTGCCCGGCGTGTATGCCGGCTTCGTTCACGGTTTTTTGTTTGGCGACGCCTTCGACAAGGGCCTGACCTTCCGCATGGGCCAGCCCCATGTACACCGCTACTTGCCGGAATTGCTGGAGCATATCGAAGCAGGCCGGCTCAATCCGGAGGCGATCGTCACCCACCGTCTTGCACTGGAGGATGCGGTGCGCGGTTACGAACTGTTCGACGAACATCAAAAGCGCTGTCGCAAGGTCATCATGGTCCCCGGAGCGGCAGCTGATCCCTCTCTTTGAATTGTTCAACAATTTTTTTGAATCTTTCACAGGCGCTTTCACTCAATGAGAGAGTCATCCATGGAGAAGAGGAGGGCCGCGTGATGCCTAGTCCCCAGCTGTACATTATCGATTACCTGCTGCACGGCCAGCCCCACAGCTTCATTATCCGGCTCGAGAAGATCGATAATGCCGAAGCTTGGCACTGGGCAAGTTGTGATGCCGGGATCGGTATCATCCCGAAATTCGGGCGAGAGAAGATCAGGAAAGTCAGCCGGCCGATGGCTGAGCGCTACGGGATAACCGCAGTAAGCTGGCGGTTATCCGGAAGCAGGCCCAGCCAGGCGGTCAGTGATTCCAGCGTGACCAGCTGATCCGTCATGCACCGGACTCGGGGTCGCTGGCAGGCACCCCGGGCCGGTTCTGTTCGTCATCTGTGAGGTCTGGATCGGTGTCCGGGTCATCTGCCCGGTCATTGTCATTGTCCGGGTCCAGTTCCGGCCAGTCGTCCTGGGCGTTGCCGCCGCCCATGTGCAGTGTCAGGTCCATGATGGCGCCCTCGCTCATTGAAAAAAGGCCCACCCGAAGGTGGTCCAGGTACAGGCGTGAGGGGCAGTGCCAATGACCGCAATGCCAATGACCACCCCTCATGGAGTGAGAGTGCCGGGCGCCCCGGCATGATCAGTCGCGACCCCCTCAGCACCGACCGACGGTATCAGGTGCCGCTGTACTTCACCGCTGCCGCCGTGCGAGAGGTGACATTGAGGGACTTGAGCAACGACGACACGTGGATGCGCACGGTGAACGGCGAGATGTCCAGTGCACGGGCGATTTCCTTGTTGGTCTTGCCCTGAGCGATCAGGCGCAGCACCTCGTACTGGCGATGTGTGAGCTGTTCCAGTTCGCTCGCACTGCCCAGGCTCGGTAACATCCCTGAAGGGCTGTACCTGACCAGCACTTCGCCGTCACGGATGGCCAGGATTGCCGCACCGAGCTCGTCGGGGGCGACGCTCTTGCCGATGAAACCGTCTACGCCACTGGCCATGACCTGTTCGATCAGCGCCGGGTCGTCGACCATTGACACGATGATCAGGGTGGTACGGCGCAGTCGCTGACGCACTTCGCCCAGCCGCTCCAGGCAATCGAGCCCCGGAAAGCGCAGATCGAGAATCAGCGTGTCCGGTGCCTCGCCCTGGTGGGCCAGCGTCAGCACCTGCTGCAGGTCGCCGGCTTCTTCGAGCTGCGCCTGTGGCAATACCCGCTGCACGGTACGGACCATCGCTTCCCTGAACAGCGGATGGTCGTCCGCCACGATAATGCGGCACGTCACGTCCTGGCACTCCCTGTGAACAGCGGTTTTCCCGACCATGCTAACTTAGCAGGCAACAACGGCGAGCGCTGCGCCAAGAGGGCGTTTATGCGACCCCGTGCACAAGGACGTCGAGCATGGACTACAACAAGAACAACGAACTCGACCAGGCCAACTTGCGCGTCATCGTCGCCAGTTGTGCGCTGGTCTACATCACCGTGTTGGGTTTTCTGCCGGGTGAATCGATCGACAGCTACCTGCCGGTGATCTACTACATCATCAGCTTCATCGTGCTGTCGATCGGCCTGCGCCAGGCTATAGCCCGTTGGCCGGGGCATTACCCGTGGCGGCGGGTGCTGGGCATCGTGCACGACTATACCGGCACCTGCTTCGGCCTGGTGCTCGGCGGCGAAGCGGCGCTGCCGCTGTATGCGGTGATGGTCTGGGTCAACCTTGGCAATGGCATGCGCTTCGGCACCCGCTACCTGGCCATCGCTACCGGACTGGCATTGACCGCACTGGTGGCGGTGTACCAGCTCAACCCTTACTGGCAGGCCAACCCGTTCATGGTGTTGATGCTGCTTACTACCAGTACGGTCATCCCGCTGTACGCCCATATGCTGCTGGAGCGCACCCGCAAGGCCTCGGAGCTGGCGATGGCCGCTACCCAGGAGAAGTCGCGCTTTCTGGCCCAGGCCAGCCACGACCTGCGCCAACCGATCCACTCCATTGGCCTGTTCACCGCCTGCCTGCGTGAAGCGCCGCTGGCCGAGCAAGAGCGGCGCCTGGTGGACAGCATCGACCGCTCGCTGCTCAATGTGTCGCAGCTGTTCCGCTCGATCCTTGACCTGTACACCCTGGACAATGGCAGGGTGCAACCGAAGTACGAGGCCTTTGCCTTGCAGGAGTTTCTCGCCGAGCTGTTGCGCCAGAACGCCGAGGCCGCACGCTGGGCTGGCGTCGAGATGCGCCTGCGGCCCTGCGTTCACTGGACCCGCGCCGACCGCGGCATGCTTGCGACGATGGTGCAGAACGTGCTCTCCAACAGCTTCAAGTATGCCGCCCAGCGGCCGTTGCTGATCGGCGTGCGGCGTCACGGAGCCGCGCTGGCCATCGTGGTCTATGACCAGGGGCGGGGGATCGACGAGGCGCATCAGGGCTTGGTCTTTGAAGAGTTCTACCGGGTGCGCCAGGTGCGTGACAAGGATGTCGAAGGGGTTGGCCTGGGCCTTTCGATCGTCAAGCGCCTGGGGCATTTGATGGGGTTGCAGGTGCGGCTGCGTTCGCACCTGAGGCATGGCACGGCGGTGAGCCTGCAAGGCTTGCCGCGCCTGGCGGCGCAACCGCTGGCTCGCAGCAGCGAACAGCAGGTGGTGCAAGGCGCGCTGCTCGGCGGCCTGAAAGTGTGCCTGGTGGAAGATGACCATAACGTTCTACGCGCCACCTCGGCGCTGCTGCAGCGCTGGGGTTGCGAAGTGCAAGCACAGGCTTCGCCACTGGGGTTGACCTGCGAGTGTGACGTGATCGTCGCCGACTACGACCTGGGCCAGGAGGCCACCGGTGTCGATTGCATCGACAGCCTGCGGGCGCAGCGGGGCTGGGAGGTGCCGGCGTTGATCATGACTGGGCATGACCTTGAGAAGGTTCAGGCGATCGTGCATGGGCGCAATATCGCCCTCTTGTCCAAGCCGGTGCGCCCGGCGGAATTGCGCGCGGCCCTGCGGGCCTTGCGTGAGGTGCCGGCGGCGCCAGCGCGTGACGCCGGGGGCAGAGGCGGTATCACTGCAGGATGATCGCCTGGCCTTCCTTCAGGCAGGACGGTGTCGGCTGGTACAGGCCCATGCCACCGACCGCGACGATGGCGCCGCTGGGGATCTGGCAGTTGTATTCGCCCTTGGCGGTGGTGGCGGTGTAGTAGGTGATGGTGCTGTCACTACGTACGTTGGCGACCTTGCTGACCGGGGTATTGAGGGCGAACTCGGCGCGTTCCTTGAGGGTCTGGTCGGAAGGGTTGATGGTCTGGCAACCGGCGACGGTGAACAGGACGGCGGCGCTCAGCAGCAGCTTGGCGGATTTCATGGCAGGTGGCTTCCTTGGCGTGGGGTGTGGCGGATGGCCGGACTATAGCGCCGAGGAACGGGCAGGGCACTAGGGCGGATGTACGAGGTGGCCATGTGCCTCTAGGACTGCCTTGTGGGCGCGGCCTTGTGTCGCGAAAGGGCCGCATAGCGGCCCCAGCTATTTCAGCGTTTCGGCATCAATCCTTGGGGGCCGCTACGCGGCCCTGTCGCGACGCACGGCCGCTCCTACAGCAACGGCGTCCGGCCAGGTCAGTGCTTTTTGAGGACCAGGGTCAGAATGTCATAGCTGGCCACCAGCTCACCCAGCTGGTTGGTCACTTCCACATCCCAGGCCACCACGCCTTGCGGCTGCCCCAGCGGGCTGGTCTTGCCCTGGTCGATCTTGCGCTTGCAGGTCAGCCGCGCCTGGATCGTGTCGCCGATCCCTACCGGGTTGATGAAGCGCAGGGTATCCAGCCCGTAGTTGGCCAGCACCGGCCCGGCGCCTGGCGAGACGAACAGCCCGGCGGCGGCGGAGAGTACGAAGTAGCCATGGGCGATGCGCTTGCCGAACTGCGACGCCTTGGCCGCGATTTCGTCGAAGTGCATGTAGAAGTGGTCACCCGACAAGCAGCCGAAGTTGACCAGGTCGGCTTCGGTCACGGTGCGACGGTGCGTCAGCAGCGATTCACCAATGCGCAGGTCGTCGAAGAAACGGCGGAACGGGTGCACCTCGGTCTCGATCACTTCGGCACCGCGCACGTATTCGCCGGTGACGGCTGTCAGCATGCTCGGCGAGCCTTGCACCGCAGCACGCTGCAGGTAATGCTTGACCGCACGCAGGCCACCCAGCTCCTCGCCACCCCCGGCGCGGCCTGGGCCGCCGTGCTTGAGCTGTGGCAGCGGCGAGCCGTGACCGGTGGATTCCTTGGCGGCTTCACTGTCGAGCACCAGCAGGCGCCCGTGCCAGGCGGCGGCCACCGGGATGGCCTTGGCAGCCACGGCACGGTCGGCGGTAACCAGGGTCGCCACCAGGCTGCCTTTGCCGCGCGCGGCCAGGGCCAGGGCTTCATCCAGGTCGTCATAGGCCATCAGCGTGCTGACCGGGCCGAACGCCTCGATGTCATGGGCACCGCCCTCGGCATGCGGGTCGCGTGCCAGCAGCAGGGTCGGGGCGAAGAACGCGCCTTCGGCCACGCCTTCACCGCGCGGGGCAAAGCCATCGCTGGCGCCGAACAGCTGGTCGCAGCTCTGCAACAGGCTGCGCACGCGCTCGCCAACGTCACGCTGTTGCTCATGCGAGGCCAGGGCCCCCATGCGCACGCCTTCTACCGACGGATCACCGACCACCACCTTGCTCAGGCGCTCGCGCAGGCGAGTGGCCACCGCATCGATGTGCTTGGCCGGGACGATTGCGCGGCGGATGGCGGTGCATTTTTGCCCTGCCTTGGTGGTCATTTCCCGCGCCACTTCCTGGATGTACAGCGCGAACTCTTCGCTGTCCGGGCTCACATCCGGGCCGAGGATGGCGCAGTTGAGCGAGTCGGCCTCGGCGGTGAAAGGTACCGAGTTGCGAATCAGGTTGGGCGTGACGCGCAGTTTCGCAGCAGTGTCGGCAGAGCCGGTGAAGGTCACCACGTCCTGGCCCTGCAGGCGGTCGAGCAGGTCGCCGGTGCTGCCGATCACCAGCTGCAGGCTGCCTGCGGGCAGCAAGCCGGAATCGTTCATCAGGCGCACCACGGCTTCGGTCAGGTAGCTGGTCGAGGTGGCGGGCTTGACGATGCACGGCATGCCGGCCAGGAAGGTCGGCGCGAACTTCTCGAGCATGCCCCAGATCGGGAAGTTGAAGGCATTGATGTGCACGGCGACGCCGGCACGCGGTACCAGGATATGGCTGCCGGCAAAGTGGCCCTGCTTGCCCAGCGGGATCGCGGGGCCTTCGTGCACCAGGTTGCCCGAGGGCAGCTCACGGCTGCCGATGCCGGCGTAGCTGAACAGCGTGGCATTGCCGCCCTCGATGTCGATCCAGCTGTCGGCGCGGGTGGCGCCGCTGTGGTGCGACAGCGCGTAGAGCTGTTCCTTGCGCTCGGCCAGGTACAGGGCCAGGGCCTTGAGGCGCTGGGCGCGTTGCTGGAAGTCCATGGCCATCAGCTGGGCCAGGCCATGCCCGCGGGCAAAGTCCACGGCCTCGGCGAAATCCGGGCGTTCTTCGTGGCTGTAGGCCAGGACGTGACCGTCCAGGGCGCTGCGCAGGGCCTGGGCGCCGTGTTGGCCGATCCAGCGGCCAGCGATGAAGCTCTGCAGGGTTGGGGCGTCAGACATGCTGTTCTCCATGCTGTTCTAAGGTGGGGAGGGGCGCTGTTACCACAGCGCCAGGGTGTAGCCGATGATCAGGCGGTTTTCGTCCACGGCATGGGTCAGGCCATTGCCGGAACGGAAGGTGACATTGCGCCAGCGCAGGCTGACGTCCTTGAACGGGCCGCTCTGGATGACGTAGGTGAGGTCGGTGTCGCGTTCGCGCTCACGGCCATTGCTGACGGTGGCGGTTTCGGCGTGGCGGCCATCGGTGTAGCGGGTCATGAAACTCAGGCCGGGGATGCCCATGGCGACGAAGTCGTAGTCGTAGCGCAACTGCCAGGAGTCCAGGCCGGCGCGGGTGAAGGTGTTGTAGGTCACCAGGTTGACGGTGAACGGGTCGCCGCCATTGACGAACGGGAAGGCGCTGTCGCCGGACATCTGCTGCCAGGTGGCGGTGAACTTGTGGGCCCGCACCCCGAGGGTGAACATGGCGTTGAAGTTGCGGTTGTCGATGTTGCCAGCACGCTCGGCGCCGTCGTTGCGGCTGTCGAAGTAGCGCAGGTCGCTGCGCAGGCTCAGGCCTTCGCCCAGCGGGCGGGTGTCGACCAGGCCGACGAACTGCTGGCGATAGATGTCTTGCAGCTTGGCGTAGTAGTAGCTGACGCTCGTCTGCGGGGTGAGTGCGTAGCTGCCACCGCCGAAGTCCAGGTGGTCGCTGGTGGCGGCGCCGTAGCCCATGTCATCGCGGCCAGACGAATCGCGCAGGTTGACCTTGCTCAGGCGCCCGGCATTGAAGGTCAGGCCGTCGATGTCCTGGCTGGTCAGCTGGCCGCCCTGGAAGGTCGAGGCCAGCAGGCGGGTGTCGTTGTACACCACCACCGGCAGGATCGGCTGCAGGGTGCCCAGGCGCAGGGTGCTCTTGGACACACGCACCTTGCCGGTCAGGCCCAGTTCGCTGTAGTCATCGACCGGTTCATGGCTGACCGGGCCGAACGGCAGCAGGCCGGTGTTGCGCCGGTCACGGCTGGAATCGAGCTTGACGCCCAGCTGGCCCATGGCATCCAGGCCAAAGCCGACCATGCCCCCGGTAAAGCCCGATTCCACTTTCGCGGTGAAGCCCTGGGCCCATTCCTCGGCCTTGGCCTGGGGGGCGTTGCTCTGGCGGAAGTCGCGGTTGATGTAGTGGTTGCGCAGCTCAAGGCGTGCATGGCTGTCGTCGATGAAGTCCGCCAGGGCCGGTAATGGCAGGGCGAGGGTGGCCAACCAGGCGGCCGATTTCAGGTGCATGCGGTTCATTGTTGTTATACCCGACATAGTCAAAGTTCAGTGCTTGCTGGCGCCAGCGGCGCCGATACCGGTCATGGAGCGGATGAACTGCGCCAGGTAACGGCCGCGTTCCTGCTTGGCACGCTCCGAGCTGTCGCTGACTGAAAACCCCCAGGCGCAGAGGAATGCCAGGCTCATCGAGAACAACGCCGGGTTGCTGTAGGGGAACAGCGCAGTCGGGTTGTGCAGCACGTTGACCCACACGGCAGGGCCGAGCACCACCAGCAACACTGCCGACACCAGCCCGGCCATGCTGCCGCACACCGCACCGCGGGTAGTCAGGCCCTTCCAGAACATCGAAAGCAGCAGCACCGGGAAGTTGACCGAGGCCGCCACGGCCAGCACCAGGCCGGACAGGAAGGCGATGTTCTGCGACTCGAATACCAGGCCCAGCACCACGGCAAGCAGGCCGATCACCAGGGTAGCGATGCGCGACACGCGCATTTCTTCCTGCTCGGTGGCCTGGCCCTTGCGTACCACGCAGGCATACAGGTCGTGGGACACTGCAGAGGCACCGGACAATGCAAGGCCAGCCACCACCGCAAGGATGGTGGCGAAGGCCACGGCAGAGATGAAGCCGAGGAACAGGTTGCCGCCCACGGCCTGGGCCAGGTGCACGGCGACCATGTTGCCGCCACCGATGATCGCACCCGCCGCGTCGCGGTAAGCAGGCTCGGTACCGACCATGACGATGGCGCCGAAGCCGATGACGATCAGCAGCAGGTAGAAGTAGCCGATGAAGCCGGTGGCGTAGAACACGCTCTTGCGTGCTTCCTTGGCGTCACTGACGGTGAAGAAGCGCATCAGGATATGCGGCAGGCCGGCGGTGCCGAACATCATGCCCAGGCCCAGCGAAATCGCATCCACCGGGTTCGACAGCAGGCCGCCCGGGGCCATGATCGCCTGGCCCTTGGCATGCACCGCCACGGCGCTGGCGAACATCGCTTCAGTGCTGAAACCAAAATGCTTGAGCACCATGAAGGCCATGAAGCTGGTGCCGGACAGCAGCATCACCGCCTTGATGATCTGCACCCAGGTGGTGGCCAGCATGCCGCCGAAGGTAACGTAGGCGACCATCAGCACACCGACCAGCATCACCGCATACAGGTAGCTGATGCCGAACAGCAGCTCGATCAGTTTGCCAGCACCGACCATCTGCGCCACCAGGTACATCAGCGCCACGACCAGGGTGCCGAAGGCCGAACTCAGGCGCACCGGGGTCTGCGCCAGGCGGTAAGAGACCACGTCGGCGAAGGTGTACTTGCCCAGGTTGCGCAGGCGCTCGGCGATCAGGAACAGGATGATCGGCCAGCCGGCCAGGACGCCCAGGGCATACAGCAGGCCGTCGTAGCCATTCATGAACATCATTGCCGAGATGCCGAGGAACGACGCGGCACTGATCATGTCCCCGGCGATCGCCAGGCCGTTCTGCATGCCGGTCAGGCCGCCGCCGGCGGTATAGAAGTCACTGGCCGAGCGGGTGCGCAGGGCTGCCCAGCGGGTTACGAGCAAGGTAAAGCAGACGAACACCATGAACATCGAGATGGCAGTCCAGTTCATTGCGCGCACTCCTGCTTGACCTTGTCGTTGAGCGGGTCGAGCACGTTGTTGGCGCGGTGCACGTAGATGCCGGTGAGGGCGAAGGACAGCAGCACCATCAGCACGCCAACCAGCATGCCGACGGTGGTCACGCCGCCGCTCAGGGACTGGCCGAGGGTGTTTGGCGAGAATGCCACCAGCAGGACGAAGCCGTAGTAGATCACCAGCATTGCCAGGGTCAGGCTGCCGTTGAGGCGCCGTTTGCGCCGCACCAGGTGCTGGAAATCGGGGTGGTTGCTGATGCTTTCGATGTGTTCCGGAGTCATGGCAAGCGATCTCTTTTGTCTTGTAATTGTTTTCTTGAGGTCACGCGGGTGTTGCTTGGGGGTAGTGCAAAGCAAGGCTTTTGTAGGCGCGGCCTTGGGTCGCGAAAGGGCTGCGTAGCAGCCCCGGCAACCTGTGATCAGGGCCGAGATCCCGGGGCCGCGCTGCGGCCCTTTCGCGACCCAAGGCCGCTCCTACAGCGACCGCGTTTTCGGTCCCATGCAGTTTTTTTCAGAGCTGGTCGAAGTCGAGCACCACCTTGTCGCTCACCGGGTAGGTCTGGCACGACAGCACATACCCGGCCGCCACTTCGTAGTCCTCCAGGGCATGGTTGCTGTCCATCTCCACCTCGCCCTCGACCACCCGGCATTTGCAGGTCGAACACACGCCGGCCTTGCACGAGTAGGGCAGTTCGGCGCCGATGGCGTTACCGGCATCCAGCACGTTCTGGGTGTTGCGCGGCAGGTCGAAGCTCAGCGCGCGGCCGTCGCTGATCACGGTGATATGGCTGAGCGCCGAATCTACCTGCCGTGCGGCCTCGCGGGCTTCGCGACGGGCTTCGTTGCCGGCGACAGCGAACAGTTCGAAGTGGATGCGCTCCTTGGCCATGCCGTTGGCCTGCAGGCTGTCGCGCACGGTCTCGGTCATCGCCTGGGGGCCGCAAATGAACGCGGCATCGAGGCTGGCCACGTCCATCCAGCGCGAGAACAACTGGCCGCACTTGTCGGCATCGATGCGGCCGTTGTACAGGTCGACATCCTGCTGCTCGCGGCTGAACACGAAAATCAGGTTGAGGCGGTCCAGGTAACGGTTCTTCAGGTCTTCGAGCGTGTCGCGGAACAGCGCCCCGGAACTGGAGCGGTTGCCGTACAGCAGGGTGAAACGGCTGTGGGGTTCGCTGGCCAGGGTGGTGGCGATGATCGACAGGATCGGCGTGATGCCGCTGCCGGCGGCCACACCCAGGTAGTTGCCCTGGCGTGCCGGGTCCAGCGGCACGAAAAAGCTGCCCGATGGCGGCATCACGTCCAGCTGCTGGCCGGCCTTGAGCACTTCGTTGGCAAAGGCCGAGAATCGCCCGCCGGGCACCCGCTTGACGGCCACCCGCAGCTCGCCATCCTGCACGGCACTGCAGATGGAGTAGGAGCGGCGGACTTCTTCGTCGTCCAGTTGGGTGCGCATCACCAGGTACTGGCCCTGGGTAAAGCGGAAGGCTTCTTGAAGGTCTGCCGGCACCTCGAAGGCGATTGAAACAGCGTCACGGGTTTCGTTGCGCACTTGCTTGATGGTCAGGCTGTGAAACTGGCTCATGGTGGTCTCCACGGCTCAAATGCATTTGAAATAGTCGAACGGCTCCAGGCATTCGCGGCAGCGATACAACGCCTTGCAGGCCGTGGAGCCGAACTGGCTGAGCAATTCGGTTTGCTGGCTGCCGCATTGCGGGCAGCACACTTGTGGGGCTTCGCCGAGCAGGCTGCGCTTGCTGGCGCTGCCTTGCGGCGGGGCGATGCCATAGGCGCGCAGGCGGTCGCGGCCCCGTTCGCTGATCCAGTCGGTGCTCCAGGCCGGGGTCAGCCTGCGCTCCAGGTCCGGGGCGGCGAACCCGGCCAGTTCCAGCGCCTGGCGAATGTCACCCTCGATCACCTCGGTGGCCGGGCAGCCGGAGTAGGTCGGCGTGACTACAAGGTGCAGGTGGCCGGCACGCCAGCCCAGGTCGCGCACTATCCCTAAGTCGACCACGCTGACCACGGGCACTTCCGGGTCCATGACCTGGCCGAGTACCTCCCAGGCCCGCGCCAGGTCGTGGCTTTGCTGTGCGCGGGCGCCGCGGTCGCCGGCAATCAGCTCACCAGGTTGCATCGGGGTAGGCCCTTGGCAGGAACTGCATCTCGGCCAGCAGCAGGCCCAGGTGCTCGGTGTGCAAGCCTTGGCGGCCGCTCAGGTAAAAGTGGCTGGCGGCCTTGGGCAGCGGCAGTTCGACCGAGTCGAAGATCGCGCTTACCTGCTTCAGCCAGGCTGCACCCACCGTGGCCGGGTCGGCGGCGATCCCCGCCTGGGCCAGTTGCACTTCGTTGTCGCTGCCGGCGCTGAGCTCGACGGTGAAGCGCCACAGGGTCGGGATCGCGTCGAGCATGCGCCGGCGGCTTTCTTCGGTGCCGCCACCCAGGCGCTGTACCCACTCGCCGGAACGGCGCAGGTGATAGGTCACTTCTTTCAGGGCCTTGGCGGCAATCCCTGCGATGCGCTCATCACGCGATTCGACCAGGCCCTGCAGCACGGCGTAGTGCCAGGCGTCGTAGAGAAACTGCTTGGCCATGGTCACGGCGAAGTCGCCATTGGGCTGCTCGACCAGCAGCAGGTTGCGGAATGCGCGCTCGTCGCGGCGAAATGCCAGGGCATCGGCGTCACGGCCGTCGTCGAGCAACTCGGCGGCGTATTCCAGCCAGTTGCGTGCCTGGCCGACCAGGTCCAGGCCGACGTTCATCAATGCCAGCTCTTCTTCGATGGCCGGCGCGTGGCCGCACCACTCGCACAGGCGCTGGCCCTGGATCAGGGCGCTGTCGCCGAGTAGCAGCAAATACGGGATCAGATCGTGCTTGTGCATGGCCAACCTCACATGTGCCCGACTTCGTCGGGCAGTTCGTAGAAGCTGGCATGGCGGTAGACCTTGTCGTCCGAAGGGGCGAACAGCGGGTCTTTCTCGTCAGGCGAGGAGGCGGTGATCAGTGCCGATGGCACCACCCACAGGCTCACACCTTCGCTGCGCCGGGTGTACAGCTCGCGGGCGTTCTCGATGGCCATGGCGGCGTCGGCGGCATGCACGCTGCCGACATGCTTGTGGTTAAGGCCGTGCTTGCTGCGCACGAACACTTCGTAGAGGGTCCAGACAGACATTTTCGATCTCCGCATCAATCGCCGCTCAGGCGGCGTTCTTGTTCTGTTGCTTGCGTGCATAGGCCACGGCTGCTTCGCGCACCCAGGCGCCATCCTCGATGGCCTTGCGCCGGGTGGCGACGCGTTCCTGGTTGCACGGGCCGTTGCCCTTGATCACTTCGTAGAACTCGTCCCACTGGATCTCGCCGAAGTCGTAGTGGCCGCGCTCGGCATTCCACTTCAGGTGCGGGTCGGGGGCGGTGCAGCCGAGCAACTCGAGCTGGGGCACGGTCTGGTCGATGAAGCGCTGGCGCAGCTCGTCGTTGGTCTGGCGCTTGATCTTCCAGGCCATCGACTGGGCGCTGTTGGGCGAATGCTCGTCGCTTGGGCCGAACATCATCAGCGCCGGCCACCAGAGGCGGTTGATGGCGTCCTGGACCATGTCCTTCTGCGCCTGGGTGCCGTCGCGCATCATGGTCAGCAGCAGCTCGTAGCCCTGGCGCTGGTGGAAGCTCTCTTCCTTGCAGATACGGATCATGGCGCGGGAGTAGGGGCCATACGAGGTGCGCTGCAGCACCACCTGGTTGACGATGGCGGCGCCATCGACCAGCCAGCCCACTGCGCCCATGTCGGCCCAGCTCAGGGTCGGGTAGTTGAAGATGCTCGAATACTTGGCCTTGCCGCTGTGCAGCTTGGCGATTTCTTCGTCGCGGTCGGCGCCGAGGGTTTCCATGGCGCTGTACAGGTACAGGCCGTGGCCAGCTTCGTCCTGGATCTTGGCCATCAGCTGCAGCTTGCGCTTGAGGCTGGGGGCGCGGGTGACCCAGTTGCCTTCGGGCAGCATGCCGACGATTTCCGAATGGGCGTGCTGGGAGATCTGCCGGATGAGGGTCTGGCGGTAGGCCTCGGGCATCCAGTTCTTGGCTTCGATCTTGATTTCGGCGTCGATCTTCTCCTGGAAGTTGCGCTCTTCGGGCGACATCTCTTCCAGCGCCTTGACGCGCTTGACTCCGGTTTCCACTAGCTGTGCGTACATGTTCCGACTCCTGCTAAGGCATGAGTCATTTGTAAGCGATACAAAACATAACGTCAAACGGTTTTATGTGTATCAAATAAGATTTGTGTATCGCTTTGCTGGCCATGGGGCTGCTGTGCAGCCCTTTCGCGACGCAAGGCCGCTCCTACAGGGGGGAATGCGGTCGCTTGCAGGAGCGGCCTTGCGTCGCGAAAGGGGCGCAAAGCGCCCCCGGCAATCTCGCAGACAAAAAAAAGCCCCGTACCATGCCGGGGCACAAAGGCAGCCGATGACTCAGCCGGCCAACCGTTTGTCGAACACATGGCAAGCCTTGCCTTCGGAACGCTTCAGCGTGCCGCAAGGTTGTAGGTGCACCTGGGTGCTGATGCCGATGTAGGTCTTGATCTGCTTGCTCAGCTCCCCGACAACCAGCTTGCGCTGCGTTTCATCGAGGCGCTGGCACTCCGCACGCAATTCCACATGCACCTCGACGCTGTCCAGGTTGCCATTGCGATACAGATGAATCTCATAAAGCTCTGAAAGCTGTTTTATTTTAAGTACCTGCTCCTCGATCTGCGTCGGGAACACGTTCACCCCGCGGATGATCAGCATGTCGTCACTGCGCCCGGTGATCTTGCCGATGCGCCGCATCGGCCGCGCCGTGCCCGGCAGCAGGCGGGTGAGGTCGCGGGTGCGGTAGCGCACCATCGGCAGTGCCTCCTTGCTCAGCGAGGTGAACACCAGCTCGCCGAGCTGCCCGTCTGGCAGCACCGCGCCGGTCACCGGGTCGATGATTTCAGGGTAGAAGTGGTCCTCCCAGATGGTCGGGCCATCCTTGGTCTCGAGGCACTCCATGGCAACGCCCGGGCCCATGATCTCGGACAGGCCATAGATGTCCAGGGCATCGATCCCCAGGCGTTGCTCGATGGAGCGGCGCAGCTCGTCGGTCCAGGGCTCGGCACCGAAGATGCCCAGGCGCAGCTTCAGGTCATGCGGGTCGATGCCCTGGCGTTCGATCTCGTCGGCGAGGTTGAGCATGTACGAAGGCGTGACCATGATGATGTCGGGCTGGAAGTCGCGGATCAGCTGCACTTGCTTCTCGGTCTGGCCGCCGGACATGGGGATGACCGTGCAGCCCAGGCGTTCGGCACCGTAGTGGGCGCCCAGGCCGCCGGTGAACAGGCCATAGCCGTAGGACACATGCACCTTGTCGCCCTTGCGCCCGCCGGCAGCGCGGATAGAGCGGGCAACCACGTTGGCCCAGGTGTCGATGTCATTCTGGGTATAACCGACCACTGTCGGCTTGCCGGTGGTGCCGCTTGACGCATGCAGGCGCACCACCTCTTCCTGGGGCACGGCAAACATGCCATAGGGGTAGTTGTCGCGCAGGTCGTTCTTGCCGGTGAAGGGGAACTTGGCCAGGTCGTCGAGGGATTTCAGGTCGTCAGGGTGGGCGCCGCACTCGTCGAAACGCTTGCGGTACAGCGGCACGTTGGCATAGGCGTGCTTAAGGCTCCAGCGCAGCCGCTCCAGCTGGTGCTGGCGCAGGGCGTCGATACTGGCGGTTTCCATCGGGTCCAGCAGGGCACGATCGGCATCATGGTACATGTTCATGGCTTCACTCGAATTGTTCTTGTACGTCGGCCGCAGGCGTTGGCCAAGCAGCTTACCGTGAGTGTCATGGACGCAGCATAACGGGCGGCGTCGCGTTCGGTAACAAGCCGATGGTCTGAACCGCTCAGAGGCGTTCTATGACCATCGCAATGCCTTGGCCAACGCCGATGCACAGGGTGCACAGGGCGTAGCGGCCATGGGTTTGCTCCAGCTCGTGCAGGGCAGTGGTGACCAGCCGTGCGCCGCTCATGCCCAGCGGGTGGCCCAGGGCGATGGCACCGCCGTTGGGGTTGACCCGCGGGTCGTCGTCGGCCAGGCCCAGCTCGCGCAGAACCGCAAGCCCCTGCGCGGCGAAGGCTTCGTTGAGTTCGATGACGTCCATGTCGGCCAGTGCCAGGCCGGTCAGTTCCAGCACCTTGCGGGTTGCCGGCACCGGGCCGATGCCCATGATGCGTGGCTCGACCCCGGCAACCGCCATGCCGACGATCCGGCCACGGGCCTTGAGGCCATGGCGGCGGGCAGCATCGCTGCTGGCCAGCAACAGGGCACAGGCGCCGTCGTTGACGCCGGAGGCATTGCCGGCGGTGACGCTGCCGCCCTGGCGGAACGGCGTGCCGAGCCTGGCCAACTGGTCCAGGGTGGTTTCGGCACGCGGGTGTTCGTCCTGCTCGACACGCAGGGCCGGGCCTTTGCGCTGGGCGATTTCCACCGGCACGATCTCCCGCGCCAAGCGGCCATTGGCCTGGGCCGCCGCTGCCTTGTGCTGGCTGCGCAAGGCAAAGGCGTCTTGGTCGGCGCGGGAGATGCCGTACTGCTCAGCGACGTTCTCTGCCGTTTCCGGCATCGAGTCGATACCGTAGGCGTCCTCCATGAGTTTGTTGACGAAACGCCAGCCGATGGTGGTGTCGAACAGCTCGGCGCTGCGGCCAAACGCTTGCTCGGACTTACCCATGACGAACGGTGCACGCGACATCGACTCGACGCCCCCGGCCAGCATCAGCCCGGCTTCGCCGCAACGCAGGGCACGGGCGGCATTGCCGATGGCGTCCAGGCCCGAACCGCACAGGCGGTTGATCGTGGTGCCCGGCACACTGATCGGCAGCCCGGCGAGCAGGCCAGCCATGCGCGCGACGTTACGGTTGTCTTCACCGGCCTGGTTGGCGCAGCCGAGGATCACGTCGTCGATGGCCTGCCAGTCCAGTTCCGGGTGGCGTTCGACCAGGGCCTTGATCGGCACGGCGGCCAGGTCGTCGGCACGCACGCGGCTCAGGGCGCCGCCGTAACGGCCGATCGGTGTACGCACGGCATCGATGATCAGGGCATCGAGGGGCTTGGCTTCAGTCATCTTGGGTCTCCTGCGCGAGCACCGTGCCGCGCACTTGGTAGGCTTTACCGCGGAACAGGGCAATCAGCTCGCCGCGCTGGTTCTGGATACGCACGTCGTACAGGCCGGTGCGGCCTGTGCGGCTGAGCTCGGTGGCATCTGCACTGAGCAGGTCGCCAGCCAGCGCCGGGGCGACATAGTCGATGCTGCAGCCTTGGGCGACCGTGGCCTTGTCATGGCTGTTGCAGGCAAAGGCGAAGGCCGAGTCGGCCAGGGCGAACAGGAAACCGCCATGGCAGGTGCCGTGGCCCTGCAGCATGTCGGCGCGCACCGGCATGCTCAGGCGTGCCCGGCCCGGGCCGACGTCGAGCAAGGTGATGCCCAGGCCTTGGGTGGCCTGGTCGCGGGAGTACATTGCGTCGGCACAGGCCTGGGCCAGCTCCTCTGCATTACGTTGCAGGTCAGTCATGCAGGTTTGCTCCTTGTTCGGCGCTGCGCCGCAGCAGCAGGGAAGGCCGGTAGCGGCTTTCGCCGTAACTGGCCTGCAGGTTTTCCAGCACGCGCAGGGTGTAATCGACCCCCAGCTGCTCGGCCCAGGCCAGCGGGCCACGCGGGTAATTGACCCCGGCGCACATGGCCAGGTCGATGTCGGCCGCGCTGCCGACGCCCTGCAACACCGCATCGGCCGCTTCGTTGGCGAGCATGGCCACGGTGCGCAGCACCACCAGGCCGGGCAGGTCGGCGATAGCGGTCACTTTCAGGCCGGCGCGCTGCAGCAGCGCCACTGCCTGGTCGCGTGCCTGGGCAGTGGTGTCGGCAGACCAGCTGATGGCGATACGTGTGGCGGCTTGGTAATCCAGCGCGAGGTCGACCAGCACCAGATTGCGCAGGCCATCCTCACGGGCGCGTTGGCTGGCCAGGCGGCCGTCGGACAGGGCCAGGGTGGCGTCACCGGTGCGCAGCAGGCCGTTGCCCGCGCGCTCGGTGATGGCCAGGCCGCTGTCGCGCAAGCGCGCCAGCAACGGCTGCAAGGCGCCCAGGTGGCCTTCGGCCACGCAGCATTGGGCGCTTGCCGGGCTGTGCAGCTCGGCCGCCGGCGGGCGTTCTGCGCCATCGGCATAGCTATAGAAGCCTTGGCCACTCTTGCGCCCCAGGCGCCCGGCATCCACCAGCTCTTTTTGCACCAGTGAAGGCTGGAAGCGGAAGTCACCGTAGAACGCTTCGAAGACCGAGCAGGTAACGGCGTAGTTGACGTCATGGCCGATCAGGTCGGTCAGTTCGAATGCACCCATGCGAAAGCCGCCAGCATCGCGCAGCAGCGCATCCAGTGTTGCGCAATCGGCGGCGCCTTCCTGCAGCAACCGCAGGCTTTCGGCATAGAACGGCCGGGCCACGCGGTTGACGATGAAACCGGGGGTAGAGCGCGTGTGCACAGGCTTCTTGCCCCAGGCTTTGGCGGTGTCATAGAGCGTGCTGGCGATGCCGGGCTCGGTCGCCAGGCCGGAAACGATTTCAACCAGCGCCATCAGCGGCGCCGGGTTGAAGAAGTGCATGCCAACCACCCGTTGTGGCCGTTGCAGCCCTGCCGCGAGGCTGGTGATCGACAGCGACGAGGTGTTGCTGGCGAGGATGCAGTCCTGGCCGCACAGGTCTTCCAGCTGCCGCAGCAACTGCTGCTTGATCGACAGGTTCTCGACGATGGCCTCGATCACCAACTTCGCATCGGCCAGGGTTTCGATCGATTCGACTGGCTGCAGGCGCGCGGTAATGGCTTCACGTGCGCTTGGCAGCAGTTTGCCTTTTTCCACCAGGCGCGCGAGCTGGCGGTCGATGCCGTCTACGGCCTGGGCGGCGGCGCCAGGGCGGTTGTCATAGAGTTTTACCGGGTGACCGGCCTGGGCGGCGACCTGGGCAATACCAGCTCCCATGGCGCCAGCGCCGATGACCGCCACCAGGGCGTTGCTGCTGAGTGCGCTCATGGTCAACGCCCTTTGAATGCAGGCGTGCGCTTGTTCATGAAGGCGCTCACGCCTTCACGGTAGTCTTCGCTGCGCCCGGCCAGCCGTTGCAGGTCGCGTTCAAGCTCCAGCTGCTGGTCAAAGCCGTTGTCGAAGCTGGCGTTGAGGCTGCGCTTGATCAGCGCCAGGCCGTAAGTCGGCTGGCTGGCCAGGTGGCGGGCGAGGGCAAGGGCCTCGTCGCGCAGTTCGGCATCGTCGACCACACGGTGGATCAGGCCCCAGCGCTCGGCCTGTTCTGCGCTCAGGCGTTCGCCGAGCATGGCCAGCGCTTTGGCTCGCGCCATGCCGACCAGGCGTGGCAGCAGCCAGGTACCGCCGGAGTCCGGCACCAGGCCGATCTTGCAGAACGCCTGGATGAAACTTGCCGAGCGGGCGGCCAGCACCAGGTCGCAGGCCAGCGGGATATTGGCGCCGGCACCGGCGGCCACACCATTGACGGCGCAGATGACTGGCAGCGGCAGGTCGCGCAGGGTGCGCACCAGCGGGTTGTAGAACTTGTCGATGGACTCGCCCAGGTCGGGCATTGCCGCGCCTGGCGCGACGTTGCGGTCGGACAGGTCCTGGCCGGCGCAGAAGCCGCGGCCTTCGCCGGTCAGCAGCAGGACCCGCGCCGTGCTGCTCTGGCGTACCAGCTTGAGGGCCTCGCGCACTTCCAGGTGCATCTGCGTGTTGAAGCTGTTCAGCTGCTCGGGGCGGTTCAGCGCGAGGAAGGCCACGCCGTCCTCGATGGAAAACACAATGTGCTCGAAAGTCATGACGGACTCGCTCGATCAGTCGATGGGAAGTGGGCGGCTCAGCAACCTTTGAACTGCGCCGGGCGTTTTTCCTGGAAGGCGCGAATGCCTTCGTCACGGTCTGCAGTGCCGGCAAGCACGGTGAATGCATGGCGCTCGAAGCGCAGGCCGCTGGCAAGGTCGCTGTCGCCAGCCTTGAGCAGGGCCTCCTTGGCCAGGCGCACCGCCAGCGGTGCCTTGGCGGCGATACTGCGGGCGACCTGCAGCGCACGCTCGACGGCCAGTTCAGGCTGGGTGATTTCGCTGATCAGGCCGGCCTGCAGGGCGTGGCGGGCCGTGATTGCCTCGCCGGTCAGCACCATCTGCATGGCCAGCGGCTTGCCAACGGCACGCAGCAACCGCTGGGTGCCACCGGCGCCCGGCATGATTCCGAGGTTGATCTCTGGCTGGCCGAAGCGGGCGTCATCGCCGGCGATCACGATGTCGGCACACATCACCAGCTCGCAGCCGCCACCCAGGGCGTAGCCGTTGACGGCAGCGATCAAGGGCTTGGCGAAAGCTGCGATGTGTTGCCAGTGGGCGACGCGAGGGTCACTGAGGATGCCGACCAGGTCACGCTCGGCCATTTCGCGGATATCGGCACCGGCGGCAAAGGCCTTGCGGCTGCCGGTAATGACCACGGCGCGGGTGAGTGGGTCGGCATCCGCATCGGTGAGCGCTGCCGCAAGCTCTGCCAGTAATTCGGTACACAGGGCGTTGAGCGCTTCCGGGCGTTGCAGGGTGAGCAGGCGAACGCCGTGTTCAGGGGCCTGCACATCGATGAAACGAGGCATGTCGGGGTCCTCAGGCTGCTCGCACGGCACTTCAGGTGGCCGGCATTTATTGGAATTGTCTGCAGGGGCAGCGGGGAACCTGCCCAGGTGCGATCAGTATAAGCATCATGCGATACAGCATTGCAATAGCAATTGTGTTTTTATGTATCTCGTTCTATTTTGTTTGTTACCGCTATTTCGCTGTATCGCCCAAATTCAGCGGCGTTGATCGTGGTCGATCGCGCACGAAATTGCGATACACGAACAAGCACAATTGACGAATGATTGCGGAGAATAGACATGCCTTGCTATCGGCTCGACGGCCTCACCCCTGTGGTCGACCCTACTGCGTACGTGCACCCGAGCGCGGTACTCATCGGTGATGTCATTGTCGGCCCGCGCTGTTATGTAGGCCCGCTGGCATCGCTGCGCGGCGATTTCGGGCGCATCGTGCTGGAAGAAGGGGCGAACCTGCAGGACACCTGCGTCATGCATGGCTTCCCGGGCGGCGATACGGTGATCGAGCGCAACGGCCATGTCGGCCATGGCGCGGTGCTGCATGGCTGCCGCGTGGGTGAGGATGCGCTGGTCGGCATGAATGCCGTGGTCATGGACGGCGCGCACATAGCCCCACGCTGCATCGTCGGCGCCACGGCCTTTGTCAAAGCGGGCTTCGAGTGCCCCGAACAGAGCCTGGTGATGGGCGCGCCGGCGCAGGTCAAGCGCCCGTTGACCGAGCAGGAGCTGAGCTGGAAGCAGCGCGGCACTGCCGAGTACCAGCGCCTGAGCCAACGCTGCATGGCGACCATGGTGGAATGCCCACCGCTGAGCGCAGCCGAAGCACGGCGCCCGCGCATGGGTGATGGCGGCTTCAGGCCCAAGGGCGAGGCGGGCGCATGAACCTGCCGGCGTCGTGCCATGGTCAGGCGACCCGTCGCACAGGTATAGTCGGTGCTTTCAATGCGCGCAGTTCGTCCATGAGCAACCTCGTTCCGCTGAACAACCTGATCACCCGCTTCCAGGAGCAGACCCCGATCCGCGCCAGTTCGCTGATCATCACCCTCTACGGTGATGCCATCGAACCCCATGGCGGCACGGTCTGGTTGGGCAGTCTGATCAACCTGCTGGAGCCGATCGGCATCAACGAGCGGCTGATCCGCACCTCGATCTTCCGCCTGACCAAGGAAGACTGGCTGACTGCCGAGAAGGTGGGGCGCCGTAGCTACTACAGCCTGACCGGCACCGGGCGGCGGCGTTTCGAAAAGGCCTTCAAGCGTGTCTATAGCCCGAGCCAGCCCGCCTGGGATGGCGCCTGGACGCTGGTGTTGCTGTCCCAGCTGGAAGCCGGCAAGCGCAAGGCCGTGCGCGAAGAGCTGGAATGGCAAGGCTTTGGTGCCATGGCGCCGAACCTGTTGGGCTGCCCGAGGGCTGATCGCGGCGATCTGGCCGCCACTTTGCGCGAGCTGGAAGCCAGTGACGACAGCATCGTCTTCGAAACCCATACCCAGGAAGTGCTGGCATCCAAGGCGATGCGTGCACAGGTGCGGGAGAGCTGGCGCATCGATGAGCTTGGCCAGCAGTACAGCGAGTTCATCCAGCTGTTCCGGCCGCTGTGGCAGAGCTTGAAAGAACAGGACGAGCTCGATGCCCAGGATTGCTTCCTGGCGCGAACCTTGTTGATCCACGAGTACCGCCGCTTGCTGCTGCGCGACCCGCAGCTGCCGGACGAACTGCTGCCCGGTGACTGGGAAGGCCGCGCAGCCCGCCAGCTGTGCCGCAACCTGTATCGCCTGGTCTGGGCCAAGGCGGAAACCTGGCTAAACAGCGCCCTTGAAACCGCCGACGGGCCCTTGCCCGATGTCAATGAAAGCTTCTACAAGCGCTTTGGCGGCCTGGCCTGAGCGCGTTCAGCCGCGCCTGCCCAGCTTGTGCGCCATGAACTGATGAGCCGGTGAAAACAGCCGGTTGAAGGTCAGCAGCACGGCACACACCGTGCCCAGTGCCGACGCTGCGGCAATCAGGAACATGATCACGATCTGGTAACGCACGGCGTCCCCAGGCGCCTGCCCGGCCAATATCTGCCCGGTCATCATGCCCGGCAGGCTGACGATCCCCACCACCGACATCTGGTTCAGCGTTGGCATCATGCCGGCTTTCAACGCCTGGCTCGCTGCGGCGCGGGCCGCCTCCCAGCGCGTGCCGCCGAGCGACAGGACCATGTCCACGACCGGGCGCTGGGCGCTTAGCTCACGGGTCATGCGGTCGATGCCCAGGGCAACGGCGGTGAGGGTATTGCCAAGGATCATGCCAAGGATGGGAATGGCGTATTGCGGCTCGTACCAGGGGCGCACACGCAGCACCACGAACAGGCCGATGGCGGTGACCAGCCACGAACTCAGCCCGACCGACAGCACGCTGTCGGCCACCAGGCCCCGATGCCGATGCTGGCCCCTGCCGGCCGCCGAATAGCCGGCGATCAGGGTCATGCTGAGCATCAGCGGCAGCACGATGTACCACTGGGCATGCTGGAACACCCAGCCGAGGATGTAGCCAATGGCCAACAGCTGGGTGATGGTACGCAGTGACGCCCACAGCAACTGGCGCTCCAGTTGCAGTTTCAGCAACAGTGACAGCAGGCCGTTGACCAGAATCAGCGCAGCGGCAATCGCCACGTCGGTGTAGGCAAGGTTGTGATAGTTCATTTCAGCAAGGTGCCTTGGTGCATGGTCAATGTGCGCGTACTGATGCGCTGGGCTTGAGCGTGGTCGTGAGTGATCCACAAGAAGGCGCGACTATCGGGCGATTCTTCGAGCCAGTTCATGACCAGCGCCTCTGCTGCAGCCACCGATTGCGGGTCGAGCGCCGAAGTCGGCTCGTCGAGCAACAGCACCTGGGGTGCCAACAGCAGCGCCCGGACCAGGGCAACCAGCTGCGCCTCGCCCCCGGACAGGTCGAAAGCGGCCTTGTCGGCAAAGCCGGGTGGCTTGCCGGCCAGTTCCAGCAGGCGCATCGCCAGGGCTGCATCGAAGCGGCGGTGGCGGTTGTGCTTGAGCGTGAAGGGTAGCCGCAGGTTGTCCATGACACTGCCCTCCACCAGCGCGGCGCGTTGAGTCAGGTAGCAGGCGCGGGCGCGAAAGTTCGGTATCAGGGGTGGGGTCAGCGGTTCGCCCAGCCACAGCACTTCACCTGAGCTGGGGGCATCCAGCAGGGCCAGGGTGCGCAGCAGGACGCTCTTGCCCGAACCTGATGCGCCAATCAGGGCTACGCGCTCGCCAGTATGCAGGGAGAAGTCGGTCGGTGCCAGCAAGGTGGCCTGGCTCGGCAGATCTACGCGGCCCAGTTGCCTGGCTTCAAGCAAAACGGCTTCGGCATGAAAGTTCTGCAAGCCTTTCAATAGCAGTGTTCCTTGACGTCGAGTGGGAAAACGACATTTTAAACAGCGCAGGCTTGAGGTCAGGTTTTTTTGACGGAACTTTCATGTTGAATGGCTTAAACCAGCGGTAACGCGACAGGCTTGCTTGCACAGGGTTAGGGACCATGCACATTTCGATGTTTGGCCATCATTTGTTGTTTCTGATGTTGTTCATTACATCTGTGGTCAGCTGGCTTTACCTGTGGCTGGTAGGGTTTATGCACGCGCCAGTGGCGACCAGCGACTGTCCGGTGCTTAAACCGGACGTCTTGACCGTCGTGGGTCTGGTGTTGACGCTGAGCTGCGCCGTGCTGGAATTTTTCAGCCCGTTCGAAGGGCTCACGCTGTTGATCGTGCTGCTGGTGATCGGCCTGGTCTTGCCCTGGGGCGGTGCATTGGGCGGCCGGTATCACGAGCGCTTGCGCGCTCGCAAGGTGTAGATGGACATTGGCTGAGGTTCAGTGCCCGAGGTACACCAGCACATAGTCGTTGTTGTCGAAGCGCCCGCTGAGTTGCGGCTGCAGCGTTTGCAAGCGTGCCTGTTGCAAGGCCTGGAAGTCGTGGCGATCCATCATCAACCAGGCAGGCCCCTGCAACGCTTGCAGTTGCGCAGGGGTTTCGCTGAACAGGGGCTGCATGTCGTGGTCGAGGTTGACCATGAACTTGATGGCCTTGGCATCGCGGCCCAGGTGGTGCAGCACCAAAGGGGCAGGTTGCTGCGTGACCTGTTCGAGCACGGCCTGGGTGAAGCTGCGGGTGTCATACAGGCGGCGCTCCACGGGTTCGAACACCGATACATAGACCAACCACAACGCCATGACCGCGCAGCCAGCGGTGACCTCGGCACGCCAGCGTGACTGCAAGAGCCGCGACAGCGCCCACAACTGCAGGGCCGCCAGCACAACCAGCAGCACCGTGGTGGCGCCGATCTGCTCGGGGAAGCGCCCCTGGGCGACCAGCACGGCAACCATCATCAGCCCCGGCGTCAACAGCCAAAGCCCCTGGGTCAAACCGCGAAGCCAGGCGAACAGCCGCCCCTGTGTGACCTGGAACGGGTACGCGGCGATGATCGCAACCATCGGCAGCATCGGCAGCAGATAGCGGGCCTTCTTGGCCAGCGGGATCGACAACCCGAGCATCACCAGCAGTGCCGCGGCCGCGCAGTAAACGACCAGGTACAGCGCCGGCCCACGCAGCTGTGCACGGCCCAGCCCTGCACCGAGCAACGCCAGGATTGCCAGTGGATAGGCCAGCGCGTAGTTGCCCAGCGAACTGGTGAAATAGTACAGCGCGCTGCTGGCGCCCTCGCTGCCGTCCATGCGCCCCATGAACTGCATGCGGATCACGTCATCCAGAAACGCCTGGCCGCCGCTGGCTTTTGCCATCCACAGCAACAGGCCGACACTGGCGACAAGCAGCAGGCTGGCCAGCCCCCCGAACAGCAATAACCGCCGCCATTGGCCTGTGAGCAAGTAGTAGCTGCACAGGATGCCGGTCGGCACCACCAGGCCGATCGGCCCGCGAATGCCGAAACCCAGCAGCAACAACCCAAACACCAGCGGCCAGCGGCGCCCGGCGCCACGATTGTCGTGGGCATAACCCAGGTAGAACACGTTGAAGGCGACCGCCGCCAGCATGAGGTCCTGCGACACGGCCCGCACTTCGCTGACGAACGTGACCGTCAGCAGCAGCAAGGCGATGCTGCTCCACGCCCAGCGCAGCGAGAACGGGGCCAGCAGCCGGTACATCAGGGTCACAATGAGCGCCCCGGCGATGGCGCTGGGTAGCCATGCGGTCAGGCTGTTGACAGCGCCGAACGGCAGTGACAACAGCCAGATGAACAGCGTCGAGAGCGAGGTGTAGTCGGCATAAGGTTGCCCATAGGTGGTCGGGAACACCGTTGGCCCATGGCGCAGCATCTCCTGGGCGAACAGCACGAAGCGCGAGTCGAAGCCGATGGGCGCCTGCCCATACACCCCGGCGCAGAACAGCAGCAGCGCCAGCAGCCCTGCAAGCAGGGACTGCCGTCGAACGGTGAGTGGCAGAGTCATCACGCCGCTTTCGAACCCTGGCGGGGCAGTTGCGGGGCAACCGGCAATTGGCAAGAATCGCCACGGCCGATCGGGAAGTACTTGAACCCTTTGCGCGACAGACGCTCGGCATCGTAAAGGTTGCGCCCGTCGAAGATCACCGGTGCCTTCAGGCGCTGCTGGATCAGCTCGAAATCCGGCGCCTTGAACTGCTGCCATTCGGTGCAGATGATCAGCGCGTCGGCACCGGACAACACCGACTCCGGCGTCCCCATCAGCATCAGTTTCTCTTCGTTCGGGTATAGGTGTTGGGTTTCCTGCATGGCTTCGGGGTCGAAGGCACGCACGCTGGCACCGGCAGCCCACAGCGACTCGAGCAGCACGCGGCTGGGGGCGTCGCGCATGTCATCGGTGTTGGGCTTGAACGCCAGGCCCCACAAGGCAAAGGTCTTGCCTGCAAGGTCGCCGTTATAGAACGCATGGATGCGCTCGAACAGCTTGTGCTTCTGGCGCTCGTTGATGGCCTCGACCGCCTGCAGCAGGTCGCTGGAGCAGTGCACCTGCTCGGCGCTGTGGATCAGCGCGCGCATGTCCTTGGGGAAGCACGAGCCGCCATAGCCGCAGCCTGGGTAGATGAAGTGGTAGCCAATGCGGGTGTCCGCGCCGATGCCCTGGCGCACCGACTCGATGTCAGCCCCCAGGTGTTCGGCCAGCTCGGCGATCTGGTTGATGAAGCTGATCTTGGTGGCGAGCATGCAGTTGGCGGCGTACTTGGTCAGCTCGGCGCTGCGCAGGTCCATGAACATGATGCGGTCATGGTTGCGGTTGAACGGGGAGTAGAGGTCGCGCATCACATCGCGCACGTCTTCCCCCTCGCAGCCGATGACGATACGGTCCGGCCGGCGGCAGTCGGCGACGGCTGAACCTTCCTTGAGGAACTCCGGGTTGGAAACGATATCGATACGCAGCTCACGGCCACTGAGCGCCGTGTTGATGTGGGCGCGCAGGGTGTCGCCGGTGCCGACCGGGACCGTGGACTTCTCGACCAGGATCAGCGGTTCCTGGCGGTGGCGGGCAACGGCATCGCCGACCGACAGCACATACTTGAGGTCCGCCGAGCCATCCGCACAGGAGGGTGTGCCGACGGCAATGAAGGCGACGCGGCCATGTTCGACGGCGAGCTTTTCATCGGTGGTGAACTGCAGCCGCCCGCCATCCATGCCTTCGCGCACCAGGCTGGAAAGGCCCGGTTCGAAGATGCTGACATGGCCTTGGCGCAACAGCTCGACTTTCTTCTCGTTGACATCCATGCACACCACATCATGGCCAACCTCGGCCAGTACTGCGGCTTGCACCAGGCCGACGTACCCGCTACCAAACACTGTAATTTTCATGGAGCACTCCTTGATGCGGGCGAACGGGCCGGACGCGTATTGATCGTGATGACCCCGAGCATGACCAGTGCCACGCCCAGTGATTTGCCAAAGCTGAATGATTCGTCGAACAGCGGCAGGCTGGCCGCCAGCAGGTAGACCAGGGCGTAGCTCAGGCTCAGCAGCGAGTAGGCCCGGCCCAACGGCAGGTCGCGCAGGGCCAGCAGCCAGCAGAGCATCGACAGGCCGTAAGCGGCGATTGCCGCCAGCACCACGGCCACGGCGAGGGTATCGAGGCCCTGGCTGGTCAGTGTCGACAACCACTGGCCAGGCTGGGGTAGGCGGGTCATGCTCCAGCGCATGGCCAGCTGGGCAGCGCTGACCAGCAGCACACTCCCCAGGGCGAAAGCGATGCCAAGGCGCTGGTTCATGATTGCTGCCCCAGCAAGGCCACCCCGGCGATGACCATGGCCACGCCCAGCCAGTGACGGCGATCGACCGCTTCATGGAAGCCGAAGCGGGCGATCAGGGTGATAACCACGAAGTTCAGGCTGAGCATCGGGTAGGCGATACCTACCTCCATGCGCTGCAGTACCAGCAACCAGACCAGCAAACCGCTGCCGAGGGCGAGCAGGGCCAGCCACAGCCAGGGCGAACGCAACTTGTCCGTCCACGGCCCCGCCTGCCCACGCCAGCTTTCCACGGCGAACTTCTGCGCTACCTGGCCCAGGCAAGTCAGCAGGCAGGCTGCCAGCAGCAGTAGCCAGCTCATGGCGCGACCTTGGGCAGGATGAGGATCACCATCTTGCCTTGCTGGTAGCGCGTGCCATCGTCGGGCAGCAGGGCGAGCTCACGCTGTTCATCTTCACCCTTGACCCGCATCACCACGGCGACCGTGCCACTGCGGCGAGCATCGTCGACCCACGGGCGGACGTTCTTGTCGTTCAGCCGGCGCCCCTGGCCTTCAGGGGTCGCCAGGCCGTACTTCAGTTCGCCGACGGTGTTGTAGAACGCCACATTCGGCTGTTGCAGGCGCCAGGCCAGGGCCGAGGCCGCACCAAGGTCATTGCTCAGCAGGTGCGTGGCGCCAGTCAGTTCGTCGAGGTGCTGCAGGATGAACTGGTCAGGCATCTTGTTGCCTTCGACCGACTTGGGCAGTGCCGCCGGCAGCAGGGCCATCAATAACAGGCTGCCGAATACCGGAGCCGCCCAGCAGCGCAGCGGCGACAGGGCCTGGGCCAGGTTGGCGACAGTCCATCCCGCCAGGGCAACGCACATCATCAGCATGCCGGTCAGTTCGTGGTCGTACACGGGCTTTTTCAACTGCAGCCAAGCCAGTGCGATCAGGGCGACCACGCCCAGCACCACGTTGAGCCAGCCATTGATGCCCAGTGCGCGACCTTTTTGCAGGCGCAGCCGGTCATCCAGTGCATGGCCAATCAGCAGGGCCATGGGCAGCAGGCACGGGAAGATGTAGGTCGGCAACTTGCCCTTGCTCAGGCTGAAGAACAGCAACGGCATCAGCAGCCACAGCAGCAAGAAGACGATCTTGGGCTGGGTGCGGCTCTGCCAGGCCTGTTTCAGGGCCGGCGGCAGCGCGCCGACCCAGGGCAGGCTGTAGGCCACCAGCAACGGCAGGTAGTAGTACCAGGGGGCACTGTGCTGGGCATCGTCACCGGCAAACCGGCGGATGTGCTCATGCCAGAAGAAGAACCGCCAGTAATCGGGCTCCTGGACATGCACCGCCAGCACCCAGGGCAGGCTGACAACGATCGCCACCACCACGGCCACTGGCCCGTAAACCAGCAGTTCGCGCCAGCGCTTCTGCCAGAGCATCCACGGCAGCGCGATCAGCACCGGCAACAGCCAGGCGAGAAAGCCCTTGGTCATGAAGCCCATGGCGCAAGCCAGCCCCAGCACCGCCCAGGCCGCCAGGCGCTGGCCGTTGCTGCGGCAGTCCACGGCGAACCACAGGGCCACCAGGCTGAGGTTGACCCACAGGGTGAACTGCGGGTCGAGGTTGGCATAGGCTGCCTGGCCCACCATGACGCAGAAGCTCATGTAGACCAGGGTGCAGACCAGGCTCTTGCGCGGGTCGTTCCACAGGCGTCGTGCCACCAGGTAGCACAGTGTCAGGCTCAGCCCGACACTCAGTGCCGAGGCAAAACGCACGCCGAACAGGTTCTGGCCGAACAGCCCCTGGCTGAGGGCGATCATCCAGTAGCCTGCGGCAGGTTTTTCGAAGTAGCGCAGCCCCATCAAGTGGGGCGAGACCCAGTTACCGGTCAGCAGCATCTCCTGGCTGGCCTGGGCGTAGCGGGTTTCGTCGGGGATCCACAAGCCATGGCCGCCCAGTGGCAGCAGGAAGGCCAGCACGAACAGGCCGAACAGCAGCGGTAACGTCCAGCGTCTGCTCATGAGCCTTGCACTCCCAGCCAGCCTTCACGGCCTTGCAGGGTGCCGCGCTGCACACTGGCAACGGGCAAGGTGTCGAGCGAGGCGGGGAGCAACTCGCCCAACGGTTTGAACGCAATCTCGCGCTGGCGTGCATCGGCCAGCAAATGGCGAAAGTCCTGGGCCATCAGAATCCCTTCTACCTCTGCATGGATGGTGTAGACGTTGAGTGCCTGGGGGCGGAAGCGCCCCAGGATAAATTCGTTGAAGTGCGTGGCAGCCACCTGCGGGCCGACGACCTCGTCGAAGGTCGGCATGTCCACCGGAACCTGCGGCGCCCCTGCCGAACCGTCGGCCAGGCGGGGGCGGAACAGGCTGCTACCTCGGCAATCGCTGTTGTAGCGGAAGCCGAAAGCCTGCTTGGCCTCGATGACCCGCTCATCCGCGCGCCAACCGGCGACGGCCGAACAGTCCACTGGCGCGCCGAGGATGTCACTGAGGGTGTCGACGCCCTGACGGATCTGCTCGGTCAGCTGCGCCATGCTCCAGTGCCCGGCATTGGCCTGCCAGCCGTGGTGGTCCCAGGCGTGCAGGCCAACCTCGTGGCCGGCGTCCCGGGCCTGACGCATCAGGTGCCCGAGGTCACGGCCAATCGGCTTGCCGGGCCAGGCCGTGCCGGCCAGGAGAATGTCCCAGCCGTACAGCCCGGCGGCATTGGAGCGCAGCATCTTCCACAGGAACTGCGGGCGGATCAGGCGCCACAGGTGGCGCCCCATGTTGTCCGGCCCGACACTGAAGAAGAACGTCGCCTTGACCTGTGCCTCGTCCAGCAGCTCCAGCAGGCGCGGCACACCTTCACGGGTGCCGCGGTAGGTGTCGACATCGATGCGCAACCCTGCCTGCATCAGCGTGCTTCTTCTGCCGGGCGGGCCTCGATCTCGCGCATGGCTTCACGCAGGAAGAAGTCCAGGGTGTTGCCGATGGTCTCGCGCATCTCCACGGTCGGCTCCCAATTCAGCAGGCGCTTGGCGTTGGCGATGCTTGGCTTGCGGTGGGACACGTCCTGGTAGCCGCCGCCGTAGAACGCCTTGCTCTCGACATCGCGGAACCCGGCAAACGGTGGGAAGTGGCTGCGCAGCGGGTGGGCCTCGAACTGGCGCAGCAGCTCTTCGCCAAGCTGGCGGATGCTGGCTTCGTTGTCCGGGTTGCCGATGTTGATGATCTGGCCGTTGCAGGCATCGTTGTCGTTGTCGATGATCCGTGCCAGGGCCTCGACGCCGTCGGCGATGTCGGTGAAGCAGCGTTTTTGCGCGCCGCCGTCGAACAGGCGGATCGGCGTGCCTTCCACCAGGTTCAGGATCAGCTGGGTGATGGCGCGGGAACTGCCGATACGCGCGGAGTCCAGGCGGTCCAGGCGTGGCCCCATCCAGTTGAAGGGGCGGAACAGGGTGAAGTTCAGACCTTTCTGGCCATAGGCCCAGATGACCCGGTCGAGCAGCTGCTTGGAGACCGAGTAGATCCAGCGCTGCTTGTTGATCGGCCCCACTACCAGGTTGGAGGTGTCTTCATCGAAGTTCTGGTCCTGGCACATGCCGTAGACCTCGGAGGTCGACGGGAAGATCACGCGCTTGTTGTATTTGACGCAGTAGCGCACCAGGCGCAGGTTTTCTTCGAAGTCCAGCTCGAACACGCGCAGCGGGTTGCGGGTGTATTCGATCGGCGTGGCGATGGCCACCAGTGGCAGCACCACGTCACACTTCTTGACGTGGTACTCGATCCACTCGGAGTGGATGCTGATATCGCCTTCGACGAAGTGGAAACGCGGGTGGTTGCGCAGGCGTTCGATGGCGTCGGAGCCGATGTCCAGGCCGTAGACTTCGTAACGTTCGTCGCTGAGCAGGCGCTCGGACAGGTGGTTGCCGATGAAACCGTTGACGCCAAGGATCAATACCCGGGTGCGGCGCTTGGCGCTGCGCGAATCGGCGCCGCGCAGCAACGAGCCTTCGACCAGGCCCAGTTCAGCGGCCAGCTGCGGGCCGCTCAGGTACAGGCCGTTGTCATTGCGCTGACCGGCGCTGATCACCAGCGAGTCTTCGCCACAAGCAATGCGCAGCGGGTCGGTGCTGATTACCCGGCCAGGGGCCAGGCCATCGTTGCCCTTGACCACGTCGGCGCTCCAGACGATCAGTTTGTGCTCGCCGACCGGGCAGAACGCACCTGGGTAGGGCTGGGTCACCGCACGCACCAGGTTGAACAGGGTTTCGGCAGGCTGTTGCCAGTTCAGCCGGCCATCGGCTGCGGTGCGACGGCCGAACACCGTGGCCTTGGACTCATCCTGCGGGGTTTCGCTGACCTTGCCCTGGCGCAAGTTTGGCAAGGTGTCGCGCAGCAGGTCGGCGGCTGCGGCGCGCAGTTTGCCATGCAGGCTCAGTGCGGTGTCGCTGCGTTCGATGGCCACCCGCAGCTGGGCGACGATGGCGCCGGCGTCGGCGCGCTTGACCATGCGGTGCAGGGTGACGCCGGTCTCACGCTCGCCGTTGACCAGCACCCAGTTGGCCGGCGCACGGCCGCGGTAGCGCGGCAGCAGCGAGCCATGCAGGTTGAAGGCGCCCTTGCGGCTGGTGGCCAGCAACTGTTCGCTGAGCAGGTTGCGGTAGTAGAAGGAGAACAGGTAGTCCGGGGCCAGCTGGCTGATGCGCTCGACCCACAGCGGGTGGTTGACGTCCTCCGGCGCGTGCACCGGGATGCCTTTGCGTGCGCACAGCTGTGCGACCGAGGCATAGAAGGTGTTTTCCTTGGGATCGTCGGCATGAGTGAACACCGCTGCGATGTCATAACCGCTGTCGAGCAGGGCTTCAATGCCGGCGCAGCCGATATCGTGGTACGCGAAGACAACTGTTTTTGCACTCATGAGTGAACCTGACCCGAAGTGGAGGAGTTGAAACCGTCAACGGTGACGTTTTGTGCCGGAACAGGCGGCGGGCCGCTGCGCAGCACTTTTTCGATGAAGAATCGCGGGCGGGCGCGCACGTCGCTGTACATACGCCCTAGGTACTCGCCTAGCAGCCCCATGCCGATGAACTGGCCACCGGTGAACACGAACAGCACGGCGAAAAGGACGAACAGGCCGTCACCGGCCCAGCCCGGGCCGAACGCCAGGCGCAGCACGATCAGCACCATGGCAAACAGCACGCCGAGCGCGGCCATGCTGAAACCGACGATGCTCAGCAGGCGCAACGGCGTGGTGGTCATGCAGGTGATCAGGTCGAACATCAGGCTGATCAGGCGCATCGGGCTGTACTTCGAATCCCCGTGTTCACGTTCGGCGTGGGTCACCAGGATTTCGGTGGTGTGGCGGGCGAAGCTGTTGGCCAGGATCGGGATGAAGGTGCTGCGCTCGCGGCAAGCGAGCATGGCGTCGATCACCGTGCGCCGGTAGGCGCGCAGCATGCAGCCGTAGTCGCTCATGGCAACGCCTGTGGAGCGCTTCACCGCGTAGTTGATCACCTTCGATGGCCAGCGGCGCAGGGCCGAGTCCTGGCGGTTGCTGCGCACCGTGCCGACCACGTCGAAACCGCGTTCGGCTTCGGCGACCAGGCGCGGGATTTCTTCCGGCGGGTTTTGCAGGTCGGCGTCGAGGGTGATCACCACGTCGCCCTTGCACTGCTCGAAACCGGCCATGATCGCTGCGTGCTGGCCGTAGTTGCGGTTGAGGATCACCGCCACGAACGGGCTGTTCTCGGCCTTGGCGGCCTCTTCGAGAATGTGCGCGGAGTCGTCGCGGCTGCCGTCGTCGACCAGCACGATTTCATAGGGGTGACGCAACTGCTGGCAGGCGGCGCCTGTGCGGCGCAGCAGCTCGGGCAGGCTTTCCTCCTCGTTGTAGACCGGGATGACGATGGACACACAATGGATCGGGTAAGGTCTCACGAGCGATTTCCCACAAGCTGTTCAATGGCAGTGACGACCCGGTCGAGGTCGTGGTCGGTCATGTCAGGGAACAATGGAATGGAGCACAGCCGCGCCGAGTTCCATTCGGTGTTTGGCAGCGAGAGCTGCGGATCGCGCTGGCGGTACCAGGTGTGCAGGTGGGTGGCGATGAAGTGGATGCCGGTGCCGATGCCGCGCTCCTGCAGGCCTTTCATGAAGGCTTCGCGGTCAAGGCCGCAGCGTTCGCTGTCGATGCGCAGGATGAACAGGTGCCAGGCGTGCTGCTGGTCGTAGCCCGGAACGGCCAGGGGCTGCACTGGCAGGCCTGCCAGACGCTGCTGGTAGAGGCCGGCCAGTTCGGTACGGCGGGCGTTGATGGCATCCAGGCGCTTGAGCTGCACCAGGGCTATTGCGGCGTTGATGTCGGCAAGGTTGTACTTGAAGCCGGGTTCGATGACCTGGGCCTGGGGCTTGCGGCCATGGGTCAGGCGGTCGTAGGCATCGACACCCAGGCCATGGAACTTGAGCATGCGCACGCGGCTGGCCAGGGCTTCGTCATCGCTGACGAACATGGCGCCTTCGGCGCAGGTCATGTTCTTGATGGCATGGAACGAGAAGATTGCCGTGCCTTGGGCACCGACATGGCGGCCCTTGTAACGGGTGCCGGCAGCGTGGGCGGCATCTTCGATGACAGCGATGCCATGCTTGTCGGCGAGGGCGTACAGGGGGTCGAGGTCGAAAGCTGCGCCCGCGTAGTGAACCGGGATGATGGCCTTGGTCCGTGGGGTGATCGCCGCCTCTATGCGCGCCGCATCGGTCATCAGGGTATCGCGGTCGACATCGACGAATACCGGCGTGGCACCGAGCAGTGAAATCATGTTGGCCGTGGAAACCCAGGTCTGCGACGGGGTGATGACTTCATTTCCAGGGCCGATACCCAGTGCCAGCAAAGCGATGTGCATACCGCCAGTGGCCGATGACAGGGCTACCGCATGGCGGCAACCGACGTACTGTGCGAACTGCTCTTCAAGTGCCTGGTTTTGTGGGCCGGTGGTGATCCAGCCCGAACGCAGGACCTTTTCGACAGCCGCAATTTCCTCGTCGCCCATACTAGGACGCGAGAAAGGGAGAAACGCCTCACTCATGAGCACCTCGGTAATACAGCAAAATGACAGAACCCATTGATTTAATGGGGTCCATTGCCAGCGTAGACGCAAAGAAAACTTTTGCATCAAGTGCATAGGCAGAAAGTAGGGGGGTTGCGCTAAGTCAGTTTTGTCTGCGGGGGCTCAGTCTTCCGTGCCGTAGTGATTGACAGTGGCTTATTCGGCCAAGGTTATGCCGGTTTTTGTGAAAGAAGTATAAAAAATAGGTAGCCTTCTCATTACATTTCCAACATAGACAGCTAAGGTTCAGCTTTCTGACTTAGTGTTTGGCGGGCAATAAAATTGAAACTCAAAAACACTCATTCGGGTGAATGTAAAACTGTGCTTGTAGTTGACCGAATAGTCGTCGTTACTTGCCGCGTTTCAAGGAATCAGGGGCTGGCCTAGGATTTGGGAATATAGGCCACGCTTTGATCATCACGGGCATGCAGCCACTGCTCGCCAAGGCTGGGCTTTGCTTGCACCGGCTGGTTGGGGCGCACGTGCATCTGGCTGATTACCCCGTCGATCGGCGAGCTGACGATCTGCGCCTGGCGCGAGACGATTTGCGCCGGTGCCAGTGCGCTCTGGCGTACTGGCACCAGTAACAGCCCGGCGAGCAGCAGCACGGCCAGCAGCACCTGGCGGCGGCTGGGGCGCCAGCGGCCAAGGCGCTGACGACGGGTCAGCGCGCTCCAGCAATAGGCCCAGGTGCGGGTCAGGCCGTCCAGGTGCTGGTACAGCGCCGCCGGCGGTGCCTCTTCCAGCAGCAGCACCAGCAGCCCCCAGCGTTCGTCGGCCGGGGTGTGCAGCGGTATGCAGCAAAGGCCGGCAGGCCACCACTCGGCCCAGCCCTCGGCGATGTCGGGCGGTGGCGCAGCCGTGGCCTCGGTCAGCCAGACGGGCTTTTCATCGCTCAGGTGGCTGGCCAGCCAGCGGCTGGCACGCTTGAGCCAGACCAGGTAGGGCGAGTCTTCGCTGGGACGCGCCAGGCCAGAAACGCACAGCAGCTCGAGCCCGCCCTTGCCTTGCCGCCAGACCAGCGCCTGGTGGAAGGGCAGCAATGGGTAAAGATCGTTGGCCATGCTGAACGCCAGGGCATTCAACGACTCGGCGGCCATGGCTTTGTCACGCAGGGCGTCCAGCTGCAACAACAGTTGTGGGTGGGGCAGAGGCTGGTTCACGGTCATGGCGCAAACCGCGCCGTGCCGCTCATGCCCGCCATCAGCTCAGGCAAAGCCTGGTCGAAGCGTGCTTCCAGCTCTATGGTCTGCGCCACCGCGTCGACCCTGGCATTGATCACGCTGATCTTGGCGGGGTAGGTCTTGCCAGTTTCGTGCACTTGCACTTCCAGCGGCTGGCCCGGGCTGAGGGTCTTGAGCTGACTGGAAGGCACGTTCAAACGTACTTTAAGGCGCCATCGCTGACCAGGTCGAACAAAGGGGTATCGGCGCCGACGGTCTGGTAAGGCTTTACGTAGACCTTGGCGACATGGCCGGAGAAGGGTGCCTGCACCAGGCAATAACTCATCTGCGCCTCGCCCATGGCGCGGGCGCCGTCTGCCTTCTGGACTTCGGTGTTGGCTGCTGCCACCTCGATATCGCCTACTGCATCGAGCTTGCGAAGTTGCTTCTTGGCTTCCAGGTTCTGCCGGGCCATGGCCAGTTCGGCTACCGCCACCTTGCCCCGCGCCTGGGCTTCGTTGCAGTTGAAGCGGGCGAGGGTGGCACCTTTGGCGACCCGTTCGCCAAAGCGGGTCTTCAGTTCACCCAAAGTGCCGTTCATCTGGCTCGACAGGGTGGTTCCCAGCTCGGCTGCGAGTAGCACGCGGATCGGTGATGAGCCGTCGGCCGGAACCTCCTGTTCGGCGTGGGCGGTAAGGCAGATCAAGGCCACAAACAAGGGCAGGCTATGACAGGCAAAGCGAGGCATAGGCATTCTCGGTTCCTTGTCGAGAGACGTCGGGACGCACGACTAAAACGCTGCAACGCATTAATACTAGAAAGGAATTTGCACTTTGCCCAATGACATGGAAAAGCAGGGGCTTGGCAGTTTCCACGCATGACTTCACGGGCGCCAAACATAACTACACTAAATGACTATTTAGTGTAGTTATCGCTAATAAACCACCAATAAATAACCGTGCACCAGCTGAAAATACCCGAATTGCGTAATTCCTCGCAATATTAAGCCACCTGTTTGATTGGGGCAGGCGGTGACCCCTGGATACCTTGCAACCAGTCGCAGTAACGTGCCACACCTTGCTGAACTGCCAAAGTGGGTGCCGTATAACCGACAGCGCGCAAGCGCTTCAGGTCGGCACAGGTGTAACACTGGTACTTGCCGCGCAAATGTTCAGGAAATTCGCCGTACTCCAGAATGCCTTCCAGCAAGGCCATTTCAAGTGACAACATGGGTTGGCCTTGCCGCTCGCGCAGCCGATTGATCACAGCCAAGGCCACATCATTGAATGGCTGGGCGCGGCCACTGCCAACGTTGAAGATGCCACTCAGCTGCGGGTGATCGAGGAAGAACATGTTGACCTTGACCACGTCTTCAACAGAGACGAAATCACGCAGATGGCCACCGTTCGGATAATCGCCATAACTGCCGAACAGGCTGACTTTGCCGTTGGCCTGGTACTGGTTGAAGCAGTGCAGGGCCACAGACGCCATGGCGCCTTTGTGCTGTTCGTGGGGCCCGTAGACGTTGAAATAACGCAAACCGACGATCTGGCTACGTGCAACCGACAGCTGCCGACGTACCTGTTGATCGAACAGGAACTTTGAATAGCCATAGACATTCAGCGGGCGCTCACATTCGCGCTGTTCGCGAAAGTCCTGTCCGGCGCCGTAGACGGCTGCCGACGATGCATATAAAAGCGCGATCTGCTGTTGCTGGGCAGCGGCCAGCAGTTCACGACTGAACCGGTAGTTGTTATCCATCATGAAACGACCGTCAGCTTCGACGGTACTCGAGCATGCGCCTTGGTGCAGCACGGCGCGCACCTTGCCGAACTGGCCACGGCTGAAGCGCTCGAGAAAATCGTCCTTGTCCAGGTAGTCCGAAATTTCGCTGCAGGCCAGGTTGCGAAATTTGTCGCCATCGGTCAGGTCGTCGACGGCGATGATTTCGGTTTCATTGCGATGGTTGAGCGCCTGAACAAGATTGCTACCGATAAAGCCCGCGGCGCCAGTTACGATAATCGTCATGCCATTTTCCCCGTGAGGGTGCGGAGCCCGCATTTTAATCAAGGGGATTTGCGCAGACGTTAACCTCGGTCAACGAATGGACGGGTTTTCGATTTCAGGGGGCTAGTCTGGCTTGAAATCTGACTGCCCCACGGTACAAGCCTTAAATACGAATGTGCGCATAATGCATATTATGTTAAATGGTGTATTTCGATAACGTTCCTTCTTGGTTGTCGATTATCAAGAATCTGCACCAATCGCGTTTTGAGTGGAATGTCCTCGCGACCACTAATGTGACCAGTGAACCCTATGGTTTCTCCTCGTGCCCAGATGCCCATTTCACCTCCCGGGTTTCGGAATCCAACGGATTGCCTGACTCAGATCAAAACCGAGCATTTGAGCCAGCTCAACATTTTCTTGTTGGTAAAAGATTGAATCGCCCCTGGTTTCCTAGACCTCTCCTAGCTCAGAAATCAGCCCGTAGCGTTCGCAGTCTTGCTGACGCTGCTATTGGGGCATGCGGCGCCCCTCACGCATCTAGAGCTTAAAGCGAACATGGATACAGCTTTTGCTATCTTGGCGATCAACCACCACTGCCGCGCTGCCGTAGCCGGAATAGCTTTTGACCAAGCGCATACCAAGACCTGTTCCCGTCGGCTTAGGATAATTATCTGGGAAACCTTCACCTTCATCCCTGACGGTAAGCTGGGCATGGTCGCCGGCATATTTGACGATTACATCGATGCAACCCTTGCCGTACTTGAGGGCGTTGGTGATCAACTCGGAGATCACTAATCCCAAAGGCGCCATTCTTTCTTGTGGCAAGACGAAGTCGTCAGCCTCCAACAGAATTTTTCGGTCGGCCAACGCCTTGCCCAGATCACCCAGCAGAGCCTCCAGGTAAACGCGGGCGCGAACCTCTTGGTCTTCGGCAGACTGATACAGCCGCTCGTGAACGCTGGCAATGGTCACCACTCGTCCTGCGGCGGTTTCAAGCTGCAATTTCACAGCCGCGTCGGGCGTGAGGTTGGCTTGAAGTAGTAACAGGGTGTTTACCAAGTGAAGGCTATTTTTGACTCGATGATGGATTTCTTCGAGATAGAGGTCGCTTCGACTTTGCCTGCTGTTCTGCGCCTCAATGAGTGAGAGCAGTTGAGCTTCGTACTGGTGCCTCTCAGTGATATCCCTTGATACAGCAATGACCCGCTCGACCTGGCCGTCTATGCCCAAGATCGGAGCAACCGTCACATCCCACCATTTCGGTTCATCAGGCGCGATGGGGCAATTCGCTTCAAACCTGAATGTTTCCCCGGCACTGACTTTGGCTACCGCCTCGCAAACGAGTGATCGCGATGCTTCGGGCCAAAGGTCATACCATAGCTGACCTTTAACGCTGGCCAGTTGGGTATTCATGAACGTCAGCCCGGCTTCGTTCATGAACTCAATCTCGCCGCTCGGGGCCAGGATATCTACCCAGTCAGGACTGGCGTTCAGAATGGTCTCGGAATAAGGATCGGGAAGTGGCACATCTACGCCCGCCGATATTCTTTCGACAGCCATGGAGATAACGTTCGAGATACCTTCCAGAAAAACCAGATCGCTCTCTACAAAATCGTCTCCGTTGCTGCTGTCGGCTTCGAGTACACCAAACGGGCTGAGAACGCCCCGGATCGGGACATTGATAGCCCGCTCGATTCCATATTTTTTCAGCAGCTCCGGCGTACGGAAGCGGTTTTCCATACCCAAATGATTCGAGAGTACAGGCCTGTAAGTAGCCAATGCGTAGCCAGCTGGACTAGCCACATCTGCGCCGACGGTAGCCCGCCCGATATCAGATGCATCCCAGCCAACCCCGTGGGTCAGAACAAAACCTTCACCCTCCTCTGCTGGCTGGAGCACCTTGGAAAAGCGAGTGCTCATCCCCTCTGCGACTACTGCACATGCATGGGTCAGCAATAGATCCAAGTCCACAGCCGTCAGGGACATTACGCCAAACTCGACCACAAGCTCATGTTGGCGGTGCAAGCGCGCATGAGTCTTCTTCAAGGCCGCTCGGATTGTTTCGTCCACTGGTAGCTGATGCATAGTCTTCCCTTCCGGATTAACGGGAAACGCCCAAAATCCTTTCAGGGCGTAAAGGCGATTCGCTCACCGCTTTCCTACCATAGCCGCTAATCCATGACGGCGCCTAGCGCACCACTCATCGCTTAGAAGCAACGCCCTAGAGAGACCCGGAGCCCTAACGCACATGAGAAGCAAGCAGACTCTACATGCCAAAGACTATCCTGATCGTGGAAGACGACGACCTCCTAAGAGACCTTACCGCCGAGCGTCTCACGTCACTTTACGCCGTCATCGTAATGTCCTGCGCAAATGCTGACGAGGCGTTGCACCGCCTTTGCAATCAAGAACTCCCGAGTTGGGTGATGACAGATATTCATATGCCTGAAGCATGGACGGCTTAGACCTGGCGCACGAGATCTGGCGGAGGTGGCCTGCCCTGCCCGTGATTCTGACTTCGGCCGACATGGTGATCGACACCGGCTTGCTGTCTGCTCGGACAGTATTTCTTCCCAAACCCTCGCAAATCACCAATATCGCTTCATTGATCAACTAATTGATAACTCTGCCGCCGCAACCACCGACCACACCCCCAACGGAGTGAACTGACGTCCATTGGTCATCCCTCAGGAACACGTGCTGTCTCGGCGACCTCCATGGCTATACCCGCATAAGGAGGTCGTAGTCATGATCGATCCAACAACAGGCATGAAGGCGGGTGAGCGTTACTCCGTTGGGAACGTCGAACGCGCTCACCAGTTTCCAGGCTTTTTCCTCGATGGAAAATACTACCTCGGCCCCGAGCTACTCACAGCCGTTGGGTGGCTGGAGGGCAAGCGCTTTATTTACGACAACCTCGATGCTGCAGGCGAACCGATTTTTCCAGGTCGCGCAGCGGGAGACATTGAAAATCTGACACTGACCTTGATGGACGGCACAGCATTGAAGCTGAACCCATTGGACGTCCACGCCACGACTGAGGACGCTGAGTTCATCGCTCCATCCAATCCGGATACACCATTGAACCGCAGTTCCGGCGCGCTGGATTGCTCCGAGCATCTGTTCACGCCAACAGGTAGGCCAGCAAGCATGGAGGGCATCGGCCTCACCCCAAAAGACAAGATACCGCTGTTGCTGAGTGCGGCGGTTATCGGTTTGCTCGCGGGACTTCTCATCTCTCATGCCCAACGTCGACGCCGTTGAGGCGTCGCCTTTGAACTTCGCGCCTGGCCAAATGCCTTCCCTGTCAGGCTTATCGAAAATGGAGATTCAATGATGAATGCACAACTGAGTGGCAAACGCTTGGCCTTCCTGGTGACCGATGGTTTTGAGCAGATCGAGCTCACCGGGCCTCGTGAGGCTTTGCAGAAAGCGGGTGCCGAGATCGACATCCTCGCTGACAAGGAAGGTACGGTGCGTGGCTGGAATCACGACAAGCCTGCCGACGAATTTGCCGTTGATGCAACCTTCGAAAGTGCCCAACTCGATCTGTATGATGCTCTGGTGCTGCCAGGCGGCGTGCAGAACGCTGACACGATCCGCTTGATACCCGGTGCCCAGAACCTGGTAAAGAGCCACGACGCGGCTGGCAAGCCGCTGGCCGTCATCTGCCACGGAGGCTGGCTGCTGGTGTCCAGTGGCTTAGCCAAAGGCAAGCGGATGACAAGCTACAAGACATTGCAAGACGACATTCGCAATGCGGGTGGCGACTGGGTGGATGAGCAAGTTGTGGTGGACGGCAACCTGATCTCCAGCCGCCAGCCGGACGATATTCCGGCCTTCAACCAACAGTTGATCAAGGCACTGACGCGTTGAGTACAGCTTCCTGCGCCCTGCCCTCCGGTTATGCCTCAAGGCGCCTGGAGGGCTCGGGTTACGCCAGCTGGATATAAACCGAATAGGTGCCCAGCAAGATCCAGAAGCCGAGAAAAATCCACGGCGTGCGTAGGGAGAACAGCAGCGATTTGCGGTGTCCCGCCTGCGAGGTTTCCGCTTCGCAGAACAACGGCGATTCGTCATACGCCAACCCCATCATGGGCTCACTACGCAGCAAATGGCTTTGCTTCAGTTGCCAGTGTTCGATGATCCGGAAGGCGGCGCGGATGCCTGGCCAGGCGTTCAGCGAACTCAACACGCCGAGCAGTGCAAGAAACGCCGGTACCATCACGGTAAACATCTCGCCCCAGCTCTGATTGAGGTTGCCCATCGACGAAACGAAAGCGATGACCAGGAACGACTGGGCAGCGAGATAGGCATCTGTACGATTGGCCAGGATGGTTGTCTCGTACTGAATTTCGCGCCGATAGAAATCCAGGCGCTCTTTTGGGGTACCGAACATCTTCGCATTCTGCTGATCGATCTCATGTTCAGGCGTGCTGGGGGTGATGATTCGAGGCACTTGACCCTCCGGTTAATGGTGGTGCCTCGCACAGAAAGCGCGACACAGGGTCAGCGGTAGAGCTGACCAATTCCCAATAATTCAATGGAAATGGAAGGCGCGACCGCCTGTCGTTCAAACCCTGAACTCATCTCAACGCCGGACTCAAGTTCCGTTCGAACGCTAACACGCGCACTCAACTGCAGGAGCCTTCCCGATGAGCGACTACCCAACCCCTCCATTTCCCTCCCAACCGCAAAGTGTTCCCGGATCACAACGCAAGATGGAGCCCTGCCCGGACTGCGGAGAGCAGAGCTACACCGGCAACAACCGACTGAAAGGCAAAATCGCCTTGATCACCGGCGCCGATAGCGGCATCGGGCGTGCGGTAGCAATCGCCTATGCTCGCGAAGGCGCTGACGTTGCCATTTCCTACCTGGATGAGCATGAAGATGCGCAGGAAACTGCGCGGTGGGTCGAAGCCGCAGGCCGGCAATGCCTTCTGCTACCGGGCGATCTGGCGCAGAAACAGCACTGCTACGACATCGTCGACAAGACCGTGGAGCAGTTCGGTCGAATCGATATTCTGGTCAACAACGCCGCGTTCCAGATGGCTCATGATGGACTGGACGAGATCGACGATGATGAATGGGTGAAGACATTCGATACCAACATCACCGCCATTTTCCGCATTTGCCAGCGCGCCTTGCCAGCAATGCCCAAAGGCGGTTCGATCATTAATACCAGCTCGGTCAACTCAGACGACCCATCACCCAGCCTGTTGGCGTATGCCGCCACCAAAGGCGCCATTGCCAACTTCACCGCAGGCCTGGCCCAGCTGCTGGGCAAGAAAGGCATTCGGGTCAACAGCGTTGCACCTGGCCCTATTTGGACGCCACTGATCCCATCCACCATGCCCGATGAAGCCGTGAAGAACTTCGGTTCTGGTTACCCCATGGGGCGTCCCGGGCAGCCCGTCGAAGTCGCGCCGATCTACGTGCTGCTGGGCTCCGATGAGGCAAGCTATATCAGTGGCTCACGTTACGCAGTCACTGGCGGTAAACCTATCCTCTAGATAAAAAGAGGCTCGCGGCTTCGCGAGCCTTCCCTAGGCGCTGCAGATGCATCGTCGGCGCCAGGCCGGGAAGATCGTTGCGTCACAACTGCATACCGCTGATGGTTCGCCTGCGCGACCCAGCACCCGGCCGGCATGCACGCCGATGAGCACTGACTGGCTCTGCATCCCTGCAGTCCCACCGGTCCCACCGCTTCCGCCAGGCCAAGTACCCCGCCATGTGAAAAAACCCGATATAGGGTGCCGCAAACCCGAACATGGGCGCGGCCGTTCTTGCAGATCCATGAAGATGGCTACCGCATCCACGACCAGCACGGCTACGGCGACCAGGAACACCAAGCAGTGGTCTTGATGGAGCATTGCCGTATTACCCGCTGTGTAGAGTTTGCAGGTTCACAGCAATTCCTGTTCCAAGGCACAGGCAGCCGCTGTACCCGACGCTTCAAGCGGGCAGGATGACGCCGTGCGCCTTGAAATACCGGCTCAAATTGGCTGTATCCCCTTCAGGGTCAGCCAGCGCGACATAGGTATCAGGGCGCAACAGGCAGGTCGCATTTCTAGCCACGCCGGCTTTCTCGTACCCTGGCTGCCAAGCGAAAACATGCAGGGCAATGCGCCGACCTTGAGCGAACCCACCTGCTGGTCCAGGCGCATGGCTTGGGCGCAATTGAGGGTGTAGGCCTGGAACATCTGCTCTCGGTCAATCGCTTCGCCTGCGTTCGGCACACCCTAAGGAAAAATCTTAAAATCAGGGCCAGGCAGCTCAAGGGCGCAAAAGCTGAAGCACTCGCTGGATTTCGGCAACCACCTGGCGGGTCGCTTCGGCAATCGTGCCTTCATTGCGGCACAGCACCCAGCCGTGCTCCGCAACGGCCCGCTCGAACGCTTCGGTACAGGCGACCTGTTCATCCAGCTTGTACATCACCGTACTGCCCAGCCCGCGTGTGCGTGCCGCCGCCCTCGCCCAAGACGTATCGGGTGATGTGACAACCCCGACATGCAGGTCCGGCACTTGCACACCACGCTCGCGGTTCATCCGCAGAATCTCGGCAAACGGGACCGTGCGGCGGAACGCGGCATCGGAGGGGTACCAGCGGTCGATCAGGATGATGCTGTCGGCAGGTTGCCTGGGCAGCACGTTCTGGGAAATCCACGCACGGCTATCGGCCAGGCGCGCACAAACCTTCAACTCCAGCTCCCGACAGGGGTTTCTCACGAGCTGGTTGACCAGCGCCATGGTTTCCCCCCTGAAGGGGTCGCTCTTCTTCTCGCAAAGGCGGATTACTTTCCGGCTGTCTGCCCTCAGGGCTTGGGTAACGGCCTCCAGCAGCGTGGTCTTGCCTGTGCCCTTCGGGCCATCTAGCGCAACAAATAGCGGACGATTCATGTTCAATACTGCTTGGCAGCTGCTCTGGATGGCGAAACGACCATGATGCACCTAAAGATGGCCACGGTCTCGCTTGTCAGCTCAAAGGCGGGCTACAGATAGGAGTACATTTGTACTCCTGCCTGTAACCTGGCTTCATGATGCTCAGATCTGCGCCTGGCCACCGTCCACGAACAGCTCGGCACCGTTGATGAAGCTGGCATCGTCGCTGGCGAGGAACACTGCCGCGTTGGCGATCTCCACCGGCTCCCCTACCCGCCCCAGCGGCACCTGAGCGGCCAGGTAATCCAGCAGGCCCTGCTGTTGCGCGGCATCCGGCCCGGCGAGGTCGACCAGCCCGGGTGTACGGGTGGCGCCAGGGCTGAGGGTATTGACCCTGACTGCGCGATCCTTCAAGTCCAGAATCCAGCTACGGGCGAAGGCCCGCACGGCAGCCTTGGACGCCGAATACACGCTGAATGCCGCCGTGCCTGAGCTACCGGCCGTGGAGCCGGTGAGAATGACCGATGCATTGCGCGCCAGCAGTGGCAGCGCCTTTTGCACGGTGAACAGCACGCCTTTGACGTTACGGTCGAAGGTATCGTCGTAGTGGGCCTCGGTAATCTCGCCCAGTGGCAGCATGGAGCCGCCGCCAGCGTTGGCAAACAGTACATCCAGACGCCCCTTTTCCTGGGCGATGCGGGCATAGAGCGCATCCAGTTGCTCCAGCCGGGTTGAGTCGACCGCAACACCGGTGGCATTGCCCACCAGCGCTACCGCCTTGTCCAGCTCCGCCTGGCGGCGCCCGGTGATGTAGACATGGGCACCCTCCTCGGCAAACCGTTTTGCCGTGGCCAGGCCAATACCGGTGGTGCCGCCGGTGACCAGTGCGATCTTGCCTTGCAGTTTGTTGCTCATGGTGTTTCTCCCGTTGAGGTGGTGAGTGGCTGTGGGGAGAAGCGTATCGACCAACGAACCATTTCAAAATAGAATCATTAGAAAGCCATCATTGCAGAAATGAAATGCCAAGAATCCCGGATTTCGAAGGCCTGGCGATGTTCGCCAAAGTGGCCGAAGAAGGCTCTTACGCCGCCGCTTCACGGGCCATGGGCGTGTCGGTGCCCACGGTGTCGCGGGCGGTGGCGCGCCTTGAAGAGCGCCTGGGCGCGCGCCTGTTCAACCGCACCTCGCGCCAGCTCTCGCTGACAGAATTTGGCCAGCGCATGGTCGAGCAAGCCAGCGCCCTGTATCGCCAGGCCGAGGAAATGGAAAGCGAGGCCCAGGAGCTGTCGGTGCAGCCGCGCGGGTTGGTGCGCCTGGCGGTGCCGATGGCCTTCGGTTTGCGTTGGGTCGCGCCGCTGCTGCCCGAACTGCTGGCGCAATACCCCGGGTTGGAACTCGACCTGCATTTGTCCGACTCGACCGTCGACCTGGTCGCCGATGGTTTCGATGCTGCCTTGCGCATCGCTGCCCTGCCCGATTCCTCGCTGGTGGCGCGGCGTATCTGTTCGGTCAGCCAGTACCTGGTGGCCGCGCCGTCCTACCTTGCCCGCCACGGCCAGCCCATGCACCCGCGGGAGTTGGCTGGCCACGCCTGCCTGAGTTACGCCTATCGCGCCCGCAGCCAGGTATGGCGCTTCAGCCATGTCGACGGCAGCGAACACGACGTGACGCCCCGCGGGCCGCTGCGGGTGACCAACTCGGATGCCCTGATCGCACCCTTGCTGGCGGGCATGGCGATTGCCGAACTGCCGGAATTCATCGCTGCCGAGTACCTGGCCGACGGGCGCCTTGCCCGGCTGCTACCGGAATGGCGGATGACTCAAGGTGGGTTGTACTTCGTGACCCCGTCCGCGCGCACACGGCCGCGCAAGGTCCAGGCGCTGGCTGACTTTTTCGTCGAACGGCTGTCGAACCCCCAGTGGCAATTGCCAGTGTCGGGCTAGCATGGTGGCTCGTCCCCGTTTCTGCGGGTTGATGCTCTACTGTAAGTCAGGTATTTCTCTCCATTTTCAGGTGCGGGCCCAATGACCTTCGACCCCCAGGTAAACCTGACCAACTGTGATCGCGAGCCGATCCAGATTCCAGGCAGTATCCAACCCCACGGCTGCTTGCTGGCCTGCGATGCATCAGCGACTGTCGTGCTGCGCCATTCGCTGAATCTGCCACAGATGCTTGGCGTGGCAGGCACAATCAATGGCCAGAAGCTGAACGCCGTGCTGGGTGATGAAGTGGCACACACCCTGCGCAACTCGTTGGCCCGCACCCGCGAAGGCTCGCGGCCCTCGCAGATGTTCAGCGTACAGCTGCCTTCAGGCCAGGCGTTCGATGTCTCGGCCCACCTGTTCAAGGGCACCGCGATCATCGAGTTCGAGCCCGCCGGCGCCAGCATTGCCGAACCCATCGAGCTGGCCCGCACGCTGATCGCCCAGCTGCGCGAAGTCGACCAGACCCACAAACTGTTCCGCGACGCCGCCCGTTTCGTGCGTGCAGTGCTCGCTTATGACCGCGTGATGATCTACCAGCTGGGGGCTGACGGCGCCGGCAAAGTCGTAGCCGAAGCCAAGCGAGGCGACCTGGAGAGCTTCCTCGGCCAGTACTTCCCGGCGTCCGACATACCCCAGCAGGCACGCGCCCTGTACCTGCGCAACCCAATCCGGATCATCTCAGACACCCAGTTCAAGACTGTCGCCATCGACCCGGTACTGGACCCGTCTGGCGAACCTCTGGACCTCTCCTACGCCCACTTGCGCAGCGTCTCGCCGATCCATTGCGAATACCTCACCAACATGGGTGTAGGTGCTTCGATGTCGATCTCGGTCATCGTCAATGGCGCGCTCTGGGGGTTGATCGCGTGCCACCATTACGCACCGCGCACCCTGGCCATGGGGCAACGGGTGGCGGCGGAGATGTTCGGCGAATTCTTCTCGCTGCACATCGAAACCCTGCGTACCCGGCAGAACCTCGAAGCGGCCGTCAATGTCCACAAGGCGCTGGACTCGCTGCTGCGGGACGCCAACCATGCCCACGACATCGAAGCGTTCTTCCATTCGCGCCTGGGCCAATTCCAGTCGCTGATCCCGTGCGACGGCATCGGCATGTCGATGCAGGGGCGCTGGACGTCGACCGGCCTTACGCCGCCCAAGGTTGCCATTGCAGACTTGCTGGGGCTTGCGCAGGGGGTCACCGAAGGCAGGACCTGGGCGTCCAACCGGCTTTCCATGGCGCTCCCCGCGGCCCAGGACTACTACACGGAAGTCTCCGGCGTACTGATCATCCCCATGTCGCAGCAGCCAAGGGACTACCTCATGCTGTTCCGCAAGGAAGTGGTCGAGACGCTGGACTGGGCCGGCGACCCGAACAAGACCTACGAAAGTGGCGCGCTGGGCGACCGGTTGACACCGCGCAAGAGCTTCGCGATCTGGAAAGAGACGGTGCACCAGCAGTCATTGCCCTGGAGCGAACAGGACCGGCAGTTCGGCGAAGCCATTCGCACGGCCATCGTCGAGGTGGCCTTGCACAACAGCGAACTGCTGGCCAACGAACGCTCGAAGGCTGAAGTGCGCCAGCGCATTCTCAATGAAGAGCTCAATCACCGGGTCAAGAATATCCTTTCATTGATCGGTGCCCTGGTTGCCCACCCGACGTCCGAGAGCCAGACGCTCAAGGACTACGTGGCGACGCTAAAAGGCCGCATCCACGCGCTGTCCCTGGCCCACGACCAGGTCGTGCGCGGTGACGGCGGCGGGCGCCTGGCCACGTTGCTTGAGGCTGAACTGTCACCCTATCGCACGTCGGCCGAGGCCATCGAGTTGGCCGGGCCCAATGTGATCCTCGACGCACGCGCCTACTCGGTGATGGCTTTGGTGTTGCACGAATTGGCGACCAACGCGGCCAAGTACGGCGCGCTGTCGAGGGCTGGCGGCCGGCTCTGCGTCAGCTGGGCGCTGGACGCGGGCAATGCCTGCGACATCACCTGGCGCGAGAGCGACGGGCCAACGGTTCGCCCGCCAAGCCGCAGTGGCTTCGGCACGGTGCTGATCGATCGCAGCATACCGTTCGACCTGGGCGGCACCAGCAGCGTCGAATACCGGCCTGAGGGGCTTCAGGGCTTTTTCAGAATCCCCGCCCGGCACCTCTCGGTGGTCCCGGCGCCTGAAGCGCAACACCCCGCCGCGTCGTTGGCGCAACCGGGCAATGTGCTTGCCGCGCGCGCGGATGCCTGTGTATTGATTCTCGAGGACCAATTGGTCATTGCCGTGGGGCTGGAACAGATACTCAATGACGCCCAGATCACCAATGTCATCACCGCTGGCTCCGAGCATGAAGCCATGAGGCTGCTGGCCAACCGGACACCGGATGCCGCGATACTGGATATCAACCTGGGCCCTGGTACATCGATCTGCGTGGCCGATGAACTGGTGCGCCGAGGCATTCCGTTCCTGTTTGCCACCGGCTATGGCGAGGGCGTCAGCATTCCGCAGCATCTGCAGCAGGTGGCGGTGGTACGCAAGCCCTACGATGCCAATGCCATTCTGGCCAGCCTGCACACACTGCTTGCGTCGTGATCACTGGGCAATGAAGGCCGAAAACGCCAGGTTGGCGGCGAGCCTGCGCATGCCGCAGGCCCAGGCCGCCGCTGATATGGCCTGGGCTGGCGTGAGCGGCTGGCTGGAGGCTACTTGCAAGAAACGGGTCGGGCCCACATCGGCTATGAACGCTGCGCCAGCCACTGCCCGAACTGACATCACATGATCGCTCATGGTGACTCCCTCTGAGGCACAGGAAAATTAAGCAGAGCGTTCAACCTTGCGTAGATAACCGCCAAGAACTTGATGGCATAGTGCCACTCATCGATAATCACGCACTTTCATAACACGCAAGGATCCGCCGTGAACAAGCTTTACCTGGTCGCCCCACTTGTCCTGTTGCTGCAAGGCTGCGGTGTGACAATGGCCCGTTACGAAGCCAACTACCAGAACGTTCAGCAATTGAAGCAGAACGCCCCGCTGCAAGCGGTGCGTGAAACGCAAGTGCAGGCCGACGCCGGGCAAGGTTCGTTGATGGTGCGCCTGAACCCGATTTCTTCACCAGCAGGTAACATTCCGCTGCACATTCAGGCGGCCATCAACGATGAGCTGCGCCATGCAGGCTTGCTCGATCCCCGGGCTGATCGACAATTGCAGGTACAACTGGTGAAAAGCCAGCTCAACTCCGGCGTGGCCAACGGGCATGGCGAGCTGGCAGCGCGTTTCACGCTGCGCCAGGGCGACCAAGTGCTTTACGAGTCGACCAAGGACGTGACGCGTGACTGGGACAGCAGCTTCTTCGGGCCGATTGCGATCCCGACAGCGGCCAACAATTACAACCCCATGCTGCAGGCATTGCTCAAGTCGCTGTACAGCGATCCGCAATTTGTACAGGCATTGAAGTAAGCAAAAAAACAGAGCCGCGCTTGCGGCTCTGTCTGTTCTGGCTCAAGCGCGAGGGATGCGTGATTCGCCAGCCGAATACTTCAAGCGGTTGTTGTCCACCCAGTCCTTGAGCAGCGCATTGACCTGGCGGTTGAAGGTATCTGTGACGGCCGCTTTCGGGGTGTTGCCTACCAGTGGCAGGAACCAGATGCCCAACCAGGTGTTGATCGCGTCGTGATTCTGGTTCTTGGCGATCGATGCCCCGTGCTCATCCAGGGTTTCCAGGCTCATGGTGTACTTGTCCGTGGCCAGGGCAGGAATGACGGTGAAGGTCAGGCCACTGATGAAGGCCAGCGCGAGTTGCCCGCCATTGGGCGAATGATTGTAGACCTTCAGGCGCAGGCTATAGTCGCCTGGCTGCTTTTCGAATTCGTCGAAGGTGACGCGGCCGAACAAGCCTGACTCGTTGAAGGCGCGCTTGAGTTCCGGTTTGAGCATGTCCCGGGCTTGCGGCATTTCGTTGGCGCTAGCGGGATCACCCTGATAGAAATCAAAGTCCACGTAGACGTTGGGTTTGTTGGTATAGCCTGCCATCGAAGGCAGGTCGACCTGGGCCACTTCGTCCTGGGTGAAACTGGCGCAGCCTCCGAGGCTCAGGACAAGAGCCAAGCCTATAACACTTGCAAATCGCATTTCGACTTCCTTGGAAAATTGCAGGGCACCCTTCTTTCGAAAGGTGGCCAGCATTCTAGGGAGTCAGCAATGATATCAAAAGGCCTTCATGGTAAAAACTCCTGAGTGGAGTACAGATGTACTCCACTCAGATTCTGTTCACGTTACGCTTGCACCACGGCCAGCATGCTTGCCGCGTCGCTGACCTCGAACTTGCCAGGCGCCTCCACCGCAATGTGCTTGACCACACCATCGTCAACCAACATGGCATAGCGCTGCGAACGCCGCCCCAGGCCCCGGGCCGAGAGGTCCTGGATCAGGCCCAGCGCCTCGCTGAATTCGCCATTGCCATCGCCGATCATCCTGACTGCCTCGCCCACCTGCAGGCTGTTGCCCCAGGCGTTCATGACAAAGGCATCGTTGACCGAAACACAGAAAATTTCGTCAACGCCAGCGGCGAACAGCGCCTGTGCTGCAGCCACATACCCAGGCACATGACGCTCGGAGCAGGTGGGCGTGAACGCACCAGGCAAACCGAAAATCACCACTTTCTTCTGCTTGCAGCGCTCGCGCACGGAAAACGCATTCGGGCCGATCGGGCATGCGCCCTCGCGGTTGTTGTACGCGTAGAGCGTAACGTCGGGCAGTTGCTCGCCGGGCTTGATCATCGCTGTCTCCTGGGTAGGCAAGGGGCTGAGGCTGGTATGATGCAGCAATCCACCACACCGGGTACATGATGCTCGCTCCAGGCCCCCTCACCCCCCGCGAAGTCAGCCAGTTGCTGCGCGAAATCGCCCTGGGCGTGCGCAACATGCAGCGCCAGGGCAACGCCCGCTGGGCGGAAATCGGCTGTGGGCCGATGACACTGGAAAGTGACGGTTGGCACGTCACGCTGTTCAACGACAACAACGCGCTGGCCTATTGCGTCAGCTGCCTCAGCCCGTGCGGCCGGGCCTACGTGTTCGACGCCACCCAGGGTTTTGGCAGCAACCCGGTGGAATGGCTGAGCACCTGGGAGCACCGCCAGCTCGGGATGCTCCTGGGCAATCTGTAGATCAGCCGCGCAGCTGATACCAGGTGGTCTTCAACTGCGAGTACTTGTCGAACGCGTGCAACGACAAGTCGCGGCCAAACCCGGATTGCTTGCCACCGCCAAACGGCACGGCCACGTCCAGCGCATCCACCGTATTGACCGACACCGTACCCACCTTGAGCGCACGGGCAACCCGGTGCGCACGGTTCAGGTCATCGCTCCACACCGACGCCGCCAGGCCGTAGATGCTGTCATTGGCCAACTGGATGGCCTGTTCTTCGGTGTCGAACGCGCTGACCGCCAGCACTGGGCCGAACACTTCGTCCCGGGCGAGGCTCATGCGGTTGTCGACGCCGGCGAAGATGGTTGGCTCGATGAAGTTGTCGGATGCCCCGATCGTCAGGCGTTGCCCGCCACAGACCAGCCGCGCGCCCTGCTCAGTGGCCTGGCCGATGGCCCGGGCAATGCGCGTGGCCTGCTCGGCGTCGACGATGGCCCCAGCACGGCTGGCCGGATCCAGCGGGTTGCCTGGCAGCCATTGGCGGGCCTTGGCCTGCAGGCGTTCGATGAACTCGTCATGGATCGAGCGCTGCACATACAGCCGCGAGTTGGCCGAGCACACTTCGCCCTGGTTGAAGAAAATGCCAAAGGCGGCTTTCTCGGCCGCCAGGTCCAGGTCCTGGCAATCGGCGAACACCAGGTTCGGGCTCTTGCCGCCACACTCCAGCCACACCTGCTTGAGGTTGGACTGCGCCGAATACTGCATGAAGTATTTACCCACCTGGGTGGAGCCGGTGAAGACCAGGCAATCCACGTCGGGGTGCAGGCCCAGCGCGCGGCCTGCGGTTTCGCCAAGGCCTGGGACCACGCTGAGCACCCCCTCCGGCAGGCCCGCTTCCAGTGCCAGCTCGGCCAGGCGCAAGGCCGAGAACGGCGATTGCTCGGCGGGCTTGAGGACCACGCTGTTACCCGCCGCCAGTGCCGGGGCGAGCTTCCAGGCGGCCATGTCGAGCGGGAAGTTCCACGGTACCACCGCCGCGACCACGCCCAGCGCTTCGCGGGTGATGGTGGCCAAGGCGTTGGCGGCGGTCGGTGCAACCTGGTCGTAGAGCTTGTCGAGCGCCTCGCCATACCAGGCGAAGACGTGGGCCGAACCCGGTACGTCGATGTTGTAGGCATCCATGACCGGCTTGCCCATGTTCAGCGAGTCCAGCAGCGCCAGCTCTTCTCGGTGGGCCATGATCAGCTCGGCCAGGCGCAGCAGCACCTGCTTGCGCTGCGCGGGCGCCATGCGCGGCCACGGCCCTTGCTCGAACGCCTTGCGCGCCGTGCTGACGGCAAGGTCCACTTCGGCCTGGCCACACGCTGCGACACGGGCGAGCATCTGGTTGGTTGCGGGGTTGATGGCGTCGAACGTCGCACCGCTGGCTGCACCGACCTGGCGGGCGCCGATCAAGGCCTTGTCTCGCAAGCTCAGGCTTGCCGCGCGCTGTTGCCAGTATCCGAGATCGTACATACACACTCCTGACGACCGTCCCTGCGGTCCGATTGTTATGGGTCTGGCCGCCATTCTTGGCGCAGCTGCAGGGCTGGCGAAACCAGCTTTTTGCTGCCTCTTGCAGAGGAAAATACTCGCCAGCAGCGGGCGCCAGGGATTACGTGACTGACGCACAATGCTCCCCCCAAAGGGTGATTTCGAGGCCTCCCCGAGTGTGGGAGCATTCGAGCCGCCCCACCCCAGCCACGCCTCCGATCAAACGCCCTCACCAGTAGCGAGCCCGCTCGCCTACTGCAGCTTCCTGCATCCCATTTCAGGAGTCAGCAATGCATACAACAACAAATACAGCCCAGCCCCATCCCCACCAGCCTGCGTCGCCCAACCACGTTACCGGTCGTTTCAGAAAGTCCATGGGCATGACCGCGCTGGTGCTGTTCGGCCTCGCCTACATGGTCCCGCTTGCCGTCTTCACTACCTACGGGCTGGTCACCCAGATGACCAAGGGCCACCTGCCCATCGCCTACATCCTCACCCTCGCCGCCATGCTGCTGACCGCCTACAGCTACGGCCGCATGGTCCAGGCCCATCCCTACTCCGGCTCTGTCTATACCTACACGCGCAAGGCGTTCGGCAGCCACTTCGGCTTCATCGCCGGCTGGACCTTGCTGCTCGACTACATCTTCCTGCCGCTGCTCAGCTACCTGCTGATCGGCATCTACATGTCCGAATACTTCCCGGCCATCCATGCCTGGGTGTGGGTCGCCGGCTCGATTGCTCTGGTGACCTTCCTCAACCTGATCGGTATCGAGTCGATCACCCGGGTCAACTGGATCCTGGTGGTGGCACAACTGGTGTTCATCGTGGTGTTCGTCGCACTGTCGGTACGCCACCTGGGCGGCCAGGCCGCGCCGGTATCGCTGCTGGCGCCGTTCCACCATGAAGGTTTCAGCGTGCCGCTGATCATGACCGGGGCTGCCGTGCTGTGCCTGTCGTTCCTCGGCTTTGATGCGGTGTCGACCATGGCCGAGGAAACCAGCAACCCGACCCAGCGCATTCCCCAGGCGATCATGGCGGTATCGGTGATCGGCGGCCTGCTGTTCCTGGTGGTGTCGTACTTCGCACAGATGGTCTTCCCCGACTGGGCCAGCTTCGCCGACCCCGACTCGGCCTCGGTGGATGTCATGCGCCGCGTTGGCGGGGAAATGCTGGTGACGGCGTTCACGGCGACCTATGTGGCCGGCTGCTTCGCTTCGGCGATGGTGTCCCAGGCCAGCGTCTCGCGGGTGCTGTTCGCCATGGGGCGCGATGGTGCGCTGCCGCGGGTGTTCGGCCAGCTGGTAACGAAGAAACGCGTGCCGGCAACGGCAATCATGCTGGTCAGCCTGTTGTCGCTGGTGGCGCTGTTCATCACCCTGGATACCGTGGCCAACATGATCAGTTTCGGCGCCCTGTTCGCCTTCTCGGCGGTGAACCTTGCGGTGGTCAAGCACTACCTGGTGGACCTGCGGTTGCGAGGGATGCGCAACTGCCTGCTGTACGGCACCATTCCGGCTCTCGGGTTCCTCAGCACGATCTGGCTGTGGACCAGCCTGTCGCGCATGTCCTTCACGATTGGCCTGTGCTGGATGGGCGTGGGGTTCATCTGCCTGGTCGGGCTGACCAAGGCGTTTCGGGTGAAGCTGCCAGAATTGCAGATGGCCGAATGACTGGGCGCT
>NZ_BCAZ01000032.1:0-71023 GCF_001320205.1 Pseudomonas sp. NBRC 111123 | reverse complement strand
TCGATCTCACTGCCCACGCAAAAACCAAGGCGATCCCTTGGCCTCCCCCTATCTCATCACCGCCAGCTTGATGCCAAACCCGACCAGGCATGCCCCGGCCAACCGCTCGAACATGTTGGCGATGCGTGGATTGGCCCGCATACGTTCGGCCAGCGCCACGGCCAGCCACAACAGCACCTGTCACCCAGTATCACCCCGCAGGTTGCCGCCATGCCGCCCTTGCCGGTGGCGGTAATCAGGGCGAAATTGCCAGGGCCCGGGATGGCCAGCACGATGATGAAGGCAATGACGAACGCGCCGTGGTCGGTGACGCCGAACATGGGAAACGCCTGTTGGGCAGTGCGAAGGCAGGCGCCTAGACTATCGCGCTTGCGGTTGCCCGTCAGGCATGGACTCATGGTCCTCTGGGGCTGCCGTTCAGCCCTTCGCCGGCAAGCCAGCTCCCACACCGACCGCGTCGGCATCGAGACATGCGCTGTACCTGCAGCAGCTTTTGAGACTTGGATCCAATGCCTGGGTTCTGTATCATCCCGCCGCCATCAGAAAGATGGCCGCAGATGAAGCATTTAAAGGACTGAGTATGAAAAAGCTGTTCAAGGCCACTGTCGCCGTTGCTGTCGTATCCGGCGTTGCCCTGCTGTCGGGCTGCACTGGCCAAGTCTACAACCAGCAGAAAAACTGCTCGTACGACTACCTGTTCCACCCTTCGGTTTCCATCTCCAAGGTCATCGGTGGCTGCGGCCCGATCGACAAGCTGCCTCAGCAGCAGTAAGCCTGGTGAACCCCCAGATCAGGCCGCTAGCGGCCTGATCCGAAGCCCCCGGTCATGCAAATGGCCGGGGGTTTTTGTTGGCCTCGAGCCACTTCATCTTGGCGTGCACGCTGTTGCAGGGGACGGGATGCCGCCGGTGATCACGCGCATGGGCGTCCCGGCGTGTGCTCAACCTTGTGGGAGCGGCCTTGTGTCGCAAACGGGCTGCGCAGCAGCCCCGGCGAGAGGTGCATCAGCGTTGAAATCCTGGGGCTGCTTTGCACCCCTTTAGCGACACAAGGCCGCTCCCACAGGTAGGGTGTCGCTTCTACCAGCGCAGCGAAACCGTGCCTAGCAGCGTGCGCTCTTCACCCCAGTAGCAACGCCCGGCGTTGTTGCAACCTGCCACGTATTCCTTGTCGAACAGGTTGCGGGCATTGACCTCGACCGACCAGTTGTCATCGATCTCATACCCGACCTTGGCGTCTACCAATGTCACATCACCGGTATCGAGCTTGCCGTACAGGTTCGCCGGGGTGTACGCGAAGGTACTGTCGAAATGCCGGACGCCGCCTCCGATCTGCAGCCCTTTCAACACACCATCACGAAAGCGATAGGTGCTCCAGACCGAGGCCTGGTTGCGCGGCACGCCGGTCATCTGGTGGTCTTCATACAGCGACCCGGCCACATCCTTGGTAATGCGTGAGTCGGTGTAGGTGTAGGCGGCAGTCAGGTTGAGGTTCTCGCTCAGGTCGCTGTTGAGTTCCAGTTCCACGCCCTTGGCGCGGCTGGCGCCAATCTGGCGATAGTCACCCACGGCAGCGTCGTACAGCACGTCGTCTTTCTTGCGCAGGTCGTACACGGATGCCGTAAATGCAGTGTTCCAGCCCTTGGGCTCGTACTTGATGCCCACTTCGTACTGCTCGCTGGTGGTCGGGTCCAGCGCGCCGCTCTTGCTTTCGGTCTGCTGGGTCGGGGCGAAGGCCGTGGAGTAGCTGAAGTACGGCGACAGGCCGTTGTCGAACTGGTACATCACGCCGGTCTGCCAGGTGAAATCGCTGTCCCAGTTGTCCATGTCGGCTTCGGCATTGAGGGTGCCGGCCTTGTTGCGGAACTGGCTGTTGACCCGGTCCAGGCGCCCGCCGAGCAGCAGCACCCAGCGGTCGACCTTGGTCTGCAGCTGGCTGTACAGGCCGTACAGGGTCTGCTCGAGAAGGGCGTTCTGCACATGCAACGGCGTGCTCGGCTTGCCGTTCCACACCGGGTTGAACACGTTGATGGTGCCGCCGTTGCCGGCATCCCAGTCCTGGTTGAACGACGTGCGGTCCAGGCTCGCGCCCACCAGCACCGTGTGCTCGAAAGCCCCATCGATGAAGTGGCCTTCGAACTGGTTGTCCAGCGAGTAGGCGATGGACTTGTTGTAGCGGTCGTAGGCCTGGTTGCTCAGGGTGGTGCCGAAGCCGCCATTGTTGAGGTTGCCGGGCCACATTTCCTGGCGGTCGATGCGCGACTGCAGGTAGCGCGAGTTCTGGCGGAATTGCCAGGTGTCGTCGAAGCGGTGGCTGAACTCGTAGCCCAGGCTCCAGGTTTCGCGTTCGAAGTTATCCCAGTCCGGGTTGCCGGACAGCTGGTCCTTGTCGATCTTGCCGTTGGTGTTGTGCAGCAACGTGCCGGCGGCGGGGTAGCCCAGCTCCATCAGCGTGCGGTCGCGCTGATAGGTGGCCAGTACGGTCAGGCTGTTGAACTCGTCGAAGTTCAGGGTCAGCGACGGCGCAATGTACATTCGGTCGTCGGGCTGGTGGTCGATTTGAGTATCGGACTTGCGGCCCATCATCACCAGGCGACCGAGGATGTTGCCTTGGTCGGTCAACGGGCCAGAGACGTCGACCCCGAGTTGGCGCCGATTGTACGAGCCATAGCTGAGTTGCACTTCACCTCGGGCTTCGGCAGTGGGGCGTTTGCTGACCAGGTTGACCACGCCACCGGGGGCGTTTTCGCCATACAGGATCGAAGTCGGGCCACGGAACACTTCCACCCGCTCCAGGCCATAAGGTTCGCTGCTGGTGTCGTAGCGGTTGCCTTGCACCCGCAGGCCGTCGCGCAGCAGGCCATAGCCATAGTCGGTGGCGTTGAAGCCGCGGATGAAGAACAGGTCGCCCGCTTGCCCGTCACCACCGGCGAACGGTGGCGAGAAAATGCCCGGCACGTAGCCGAGCACTTCGGTCAGGGTCTGCGACTGCTGGTCGTCCATGCGCTGGCGAGTCACCACTGAAACCGAACGCGGGGTGTCGGCCAGTGCACTGCTGGTCTTGCTGGCGGTGGCGCTGGCCACGGCACGGTAGCCGCTGTCGCTCTGGCCGTTGCTGGCGAGCAGGGCGGCGGCATTGACCGTGGTGGCATCGAGCTGCAGTGCGCTGCCGTCGAAGGACGGTTGCAGCACATAGCCAGCAGTGCCTTGTGGCACGGCCTGCAAGCCACTGCCCTGAAGCAGGCGGGCCAAGCCCTGGGTGACGCTGTAGCGGCCTTGCAGGCCCTGGCTGGTCTTGCCGGCGGCCAATGCATTGCTGCCAGCCAGGTAGATGCCGGCCTGGCTACTGAACTGGTTGAGCGCACCGGCGAGCGAGCCGGGGGCGATGTCGAAGTTCATCTGGGCATTGGCGGCCCGTTCGGCATGCGCCAGGGTGGCAGGCAGCATCAGTGGCGCGACGGCGCAGAACGAAAGCGGCGCGGCTAGCGCCAGACGATAAGCGGGGTGGAGGGGCTTCGGCATGCTGGTCCCTGGAATCGTTACGGTGGGATGTGAGGTGTCGTATGCGGGGTAAACCGAACGAAACGAGGAAAAGGGAACCGTGTTTGAAACTTTTTTTGCCGCGTATACAGACCCCTGTGGGAGCGGGTTCACCCGCGAACACCGGCGTAGCCGGTGCCATGCAGTGTGTTGGATTCTTCGCGGGTAAAGCCGCTCCCACAGGGAAGCGCGAAAGCTGTGGGCCACTGTGCAAGGCCGGTCAATCAGGCCGGTTCGACACTCACCCACCACGGCGTGAGCCGCTGCACACGTACCGGCAATGCCGCCTGCAGCAGCGCCAATGCGCGGTCACTGTCATCGAGCGGGAATGCGCCCATCACCGACAAGTGCGCGACCGCCGGGTGCCAACCCAGGTGACCATGGCGATAACGCCCCAGCGTTTGCAGCAATTGCGCCAGCGGCATGTCCTCGGCATTCAGGCGTTGATGGATCCACGATTCGCCGGCACTTTGCGCCGGCCGTGTACCGCCAATGGACTGGGCGCTGAATTCAACCTGCTGGCCGGCCTGGACGATACGGCGCTCGCCACTGCCTGCGGTGCAGACCTCGACAGCGCCGGCGTACACGTCCACGCGCGTGAGTTCATCTTGCTGACAGACCGCGAACCGGGTGCCCAGGGCTTGCATGCGCCCTTGAGTGGTATCGACGTAGAACGGGCGGCGAGCATCGTGGGCGGTTTCCACCAGGATTTCGCCAAAGCGCAGGTACAGCACCCGCGCCAGCAGGCTGAAGTCCAGGTCCACCGCGCTCTGCGCGCCGACCCACAGTTGGCTGCCGTCGGCCAGTCGGGTTTCCCGGGTTTCGCTGACGCCCGTGGCCAGGTCGGCACTCCAGCCTCGCAGCGGCGCCCCGCGCCAGGCACTCCAGCCCAGCAGCGAGCTGGCACCCAGCACCAGCAATGACTTGAGGCCGGTGCGGCGGGTGATGCGGCGCGCATCGTGCTCCCGCAGTACCCGGCCAGCCCCGCTGCCTTCGTGCTGCAGGGGCGCAAAACGCTGGCCAACCCTCTGCACGTATTGCCAGGCTGCCTGGTGGTCGCTGTGCTGATCGAGCCAGGCCTGCCATTGCCCTTGCACCTGTGGGCCGGCGTTGTGGTCCTGCAACTGCACATACCAGTGCGCGGCTTGCTGCAGGCTGGCGTGGCTGAGCTTATGTGCCGCATGGGTCATGGGGTCACTCCACCAGCAGGCCGTCGAGTTCGGCTTCGAGGATGGCGCAGTGTAGCAACGCCTGGGCCAGGTACTTCTTGATCATGCGTTCGCTGACGCCGATGTGCGCGGCGATATCGCGATAGGCCAGGCCGTCGATTTGCGCCAGCAGGAACGCTTGGCGGACCTTGCCCGGCAAGCGCTGCAACATGGCGTCGACCTCATGCAGGGTCTCGACGATCAGCGCGCGCTGCTCGGGAGAAGGCTGCAGGGCAGGGGGCTGCAAGGCCAGATGCTCAAGCCAGGCGTGTTCCAGCTTCTGCCGGCGCCAATGGTCGATGCACAGGCCGCGGGCGATGGTCGCCAGGTAGGAGCGTTCCGCCGACTGGCCTTCGAACTGGCGCGGACGATGCAAAATGCGCACGAAGGTGTCTTGCACCAGGTCGGCGGCATCGGGCCGATTGCCAAGGCGCCGATAGAGAAAGCCCTGCAGCCAGCGTGAATGGCTCTGGTACAGGGTATGGATCGAACTGTTCAGCTCAGGAGTCGTAACCACGGCGGCATCCGGCGCGAGCGCGTATTGGGTGCGAATGAGAAGTGCTCGCAATACTAGGGGCGCTTGAACGATACTGCAATGGCTTCGATAAGCGCTTGGCCAGCATGAGACAACCTGCCGCCTTGCCTACTGCCGCGCAATTTGTTTGTGCTGGCATTTCGGTTACAATCAGCGAAACGATTCAGCCTTGTCGGTCAATTCGACAAAAGCCTGAGGCGTTTTCTGGTTCTCTGGCTGCTGAACAATCATCTACAACAAGCCTGCGCTGAAGAACAAGGAATACGCTGGGCCAGCCACAGGCCCAACCTCCGTTCTACTGACTGGAATTGATCAATGTTCAAGAAAGCTGGCAAGACCTTGCTGGGTCTGGCTGTTGCTGCGAGCTTCATGCAAGCGCACGCCGCAGAAACCAAGAAAGTCGATGTGCTGCTGGTCGGCGGCGGCATCATGAGCTCCACCCTGGCCGTGTGGCTGCACGAGCTGGAGCCAAGCTGGTCGATGGAAATGGTCGAGCGCCTGGACGGCGTCGCCGAAGAAAGCTCCAACGGCTGGAACAACGCCGGTACTGGCCACTCCGCGCTGGCCGAGCTGAACTACACCCCGGAAGACAAAGACGGCAACGTCAACATCTCCAAGGCCATCGAAATCAACGAAGCCTTCCAGATCTCCCGCCAGTTCTGGTCGTGGCAGGTTCGCCAAGGCGTGCTGAAGAACCCGCATTCGTTCATCAACACCACCCCGCACATGAGCTTCGTCTGGGGCGATGACAACATCAAGTTCCTCAAGAAGCGCTACGAGGCGCTGCAGGCCAGCCCGCTGTTCCGCCCGATGCAGTACTCCGAGGACCACGCGCAGATCGCCAAGTGGGTCCCGCTGATGATGGAAGGCCGTGACCCGAACCAGAAGCTGGCGGTCACCTGGACGCCAATCGGCACCGACGTCAACTTTGGCGAAATCACCCGCCAGTTCGTTAGCCACCTGCAGACCCAGAAAGGCTTCGACCTGAAGCTGTCCAGCGAAGTGCAGGACATCACCCGCAACGAAGACGGCTCCTGGCACGTCGAGTACAAGAACCTCAAGGACGGTACCGAATCGGCCACCGACGCCAAGTTCCTGTTCATTGGTGCCGGCGGCGGCGCACTGAAGCTGCTGCAGAAGTCGGGCATTCCTGAAGCCAAGGAGTACGCAGGCTTCCCGGTGGGCGGCTCGTTCCTGGTGACCGAGAACCCGACCGTGGCCATGCAGCACATGGCCAAGGCCTACGGCATCGCTTCGACCGGTGCGCCACCCATGTCGGTACCGCACCTGGACACCCGCGTGCTGGACGGCAAGCGCGTGATCCTGTTTGGCCCATTCGCCACCTTCTCGACCAAGTTCCTGAAGAACGGTTCGTACCTGGACCTGCTGAGCAGCACCACCACCCACAACGTGTGGCCGATGACCAAGGTCGGTATCGACCAGTACCCGCTGGTCGAGTACCTCGCCGGCCAGCTGATGCTGTCGGATGACGACCGCTTCGACGCACTGCGCACCTACTTCCCGAATGCCAAGAAGGAAGACTGGAAACTGTGGCAGGCCGGTCAGCGTGTGCAGATCATCAAGCGTGACGAAGAGAAGGGCGGCGTGCTGAAACTGGGCACCGAAGTGGTAGCGTCCCAGGACCGCACCATCGCCGGCCTGCTGGGTGCCTCGCCAGGTGCCTCGACCGCTGCGCCGATCATGCTGAACGTGCTGGAAACCGTGTTCAAGGAGAAGGTCGCTACCCCTGAGTGGCAGGCCAAGATCAAGGAAATCGTACCGAGCTACGGTACCAAGCTGAACGACTCCGCAGCGGCCACCCAGAAAGAGTGGAACTACACCGCTGAAGTGCTGCAGCTGGAGAAACCACCGGTGATCGACGAGAGCGTCGGTACCACCGTTGCGCCGAGCAAGCCGGTTGAAAGCACGCCAGAGAACGACATGGCGCTTTGATCAGGCGCTGTGGGCAAGAGAAAGCCACGGGTAACCCCCGTGGCTTTTTTATTGCGGTTTCGGCATGGCGCTGTCGACGGCAAGCTCCTGCAGCACCTCGGTCAGGTCCAGGTCTACCGCCAACGCCAGGAAACTCACGTCACCCTCGTCACTGACGGGAAATACCTTGGCCTCGGTGGCGGCCCGGAGCACTACCTGGTCGCCGGGCATGACGTGCAGTTCCGAGCCATCGGCCATTTCCAGTTTCATGCTTCCCGAGGTGGCGAAGAGCAGCAGGTCGTTGCCTGGGTTCAAGTGTGCAGCTGCATGCAGATGGCGATATTCGGCAATCCAGCCATCGCGCAAAAACGTCTTGCTCAAGGCGTAGGCCAGCGAGCATTCCAGCGACAAGTCAGCCATTTCGTCGATCACCCGGTCACGTGGAACCTGGGGCATCAGGCGGGAAAATTCACTCAGGTTGGTCAAGGTGACTTTCCGGCGTGCAAGGCTCATAGCGGTTTCCTTTTCAGATCCGGGCCTCAAGCCAGCAGCGTGATCGCCACGTGCCCGGCCACACCGGCACACACGCTGTAGATCAGGCTCCTCGACCAGTAAGCGACAATGACCACCGGAATCGCTGCCAGCAGGTCGGCATTCAGGCCCAGCAGCGAGCCATCCTTGGCCACCAGCAAGGCGGGCACGGTGATGCTGGCGATGATTGCCACCGGCAGGTATTCAATGACGTCATTGAACAGCTTGGGGGACTTCTCCATCTTCAGCAGAAAGGGTGTCGCGCGGGTCAGGTAGGTGATGGCTGCCATCAACATCACCGCTGCAATCAGGTAGTTCTTTTCAGGCATAGCCCTGCTCCACAGCCTACGGCGGTTGCGATGAATACGTTCAGGGGCGAAGGCGCAAACATGTTCAGCAGGCAGGTGGTAACGATTACCACCAGGGCGATGACGGCTTTGGTGAAGGTGCTGCACAGGGATATCAACACAAAGATCATCATTGCCGTCAGGGCATAGTCCAGCTTGAACTGGGAAAACCGGTTCAGCGCATCCGATGCCACCGCGCCAAACACCGCACCGGCAATCCAGCTGGCATGGCAATAGGTGTTGAACTGCAGCAGATAGCCAGGCGAGGTCGGCTTGCCGTTCTCCAGGCGCTGGCTGTGGAAGGCAAAGGACTCATCGGTCAGGCCGAATGCGTACAGCAACTTCTGCGACTTGCTGATCGGCAGTTGCGCGCTGCGTTTGGACATGTACATCGCCATCAGCATGTGACGCGAATTGATCAGCAAGGTCGACAAGGCAATGGTGATCAGGGGCGCGCTGGTGGTCATCAGTGCCAGTGCGGCGAACTGCGCCGCACCGGCATAGACGAACAGGCACATGGCGGCCGGCAGCCACAGGGGCAGGCCGGCATTGATGCACATCACGCCAAACACGAAGCTGACGACGAAGTAGCCAGTAACGATCGGCAGGGCGTCGACCAGGCTTTCCTTGCGCGAGGTGGTCAGCAGCACCGACGAGGTCACAGGTCGACCTCGCAGGTGATTTCACCCCGGGTTTGCAGGAAGCCCTGCTTGCGCCAGAAGCTCAGTGCGTTGGGGTTGTCCTCTTCAACGAACAGAAACACCCGGCGAATACCGTGCTGGCGGAAATCGCTGAGGATCGAATTGGCCAGTGACGTGCCGATCCTGCTCTGGCGATAGTCCGGCGCCACCGCCATATGGTTGATGGTGCCCCGTGTGCCCATTAAACCCCCGGCCACCGCGCCGACGATGGAGCCGGTGTGGTTTTCGGCCATGTAGCAATACGTATGCTCCGAACCGAGCAAGCCTTTGAGCAGCACTTCGTCCTGCCAGTCGCAGAACGAGGTTTCCTCGAAGCGACGGAAGAAGTCGACGATCTTGCGGGCATGAAAGGGGGTTGCTTTCTTGATGCTCAAGCCATTGATGCGTTCGGCCGTGAACAACTTCGGCGCCGTGCCGATGTAGTTAGTCGATAATGTCATGCTCGCTGCCCGGTCGAGAGAAGGAAATAGCGATGATCTGCCGGTAGCCCATTTCCGAGGGGCTCGGGTTGATCGCCGGGGTGACATAATGCTGCAATTCACGGTCGAGGAAGTAGGTGGTGTCGAGGATATTCAGGTAAGTACCGGAATCGATCACATTCGACTGTTTGTCGTAGATGTTGCTGGTGGCACCCTCGACATTATGGCGGCCCCAGAAGTGCACGCCGCTGAACGGATAACCGTCGCAGTGAATACCTTCGGGGGTGATTTCGATCTGCGCCCCCGGTTTGATCTCGATACGGATCTGGTGCACCTGGCATTGCCAGTTGACCGTGTGCAGCTCTTTTGGCAGCACGGCCTTGTACACGTCGAAGTCCAGCCGAATCAGCGAGCGCAATATCGGTGAGTTGAAAACGTCGGCAGAAATGTCGTCGAAGTGACGTGCCATGCCACCGACATAGGCGTTGTGCGCCTCGGATTGTTCATAGGCACGGTGATTGAGTTGGCACAGTTCGCCGGTGACCGGGTTGAAGTCGAAGTCGCTGTAGCGGCGGTAGCGAGTGCCTTTGTCGGCCTGGCCGTAATAACGGTCGACGCCCATGGTTTCCCAACTTTTGGAAAACTCGACGAACTCTTTGAAGCCCCCGGTCAACGCATAGTCACTGCCCATGACATTGACCGTCTTGTTTTGTCGCAGGGCAGTATCGATGTTTCTGTTTAGTGTCAGCATGGCCATCTCTTCTTATAAAAAACTGGCGAAAATCTAACAGTTGAATCGCGCGCAGAAACTTCACTTTTTTTTGACGTGCCTCAACCGTTGCTTGCTACCCGGCCGGCGTGCACCGTTAGCGGGCAGACAGTGCCGGCTGTTGTGCGTTATCCTCGTGGCTTTCGTAGACGGTCTGCGTCAGCGGAATGGGGAGGGAGATTGAATGGACATCAAGGTGCTCAAAAACATCGTGAACGTCGCCCGAACGGGGTCGATCACCGATGCGGCCGAACAGGTTCACGTTACGGTCCAGGCCTTGGCCGCTCAGTTGAAAAAACTTGAAGATCATTGCGGCTTCAAATTGTTCGACCGGACCAACAAAGGGGTATCGCTGACCCAGGAGGGTGTGGGCATCCTGCCGCATGTCCTGGAAATCGTGCGTTCGTCGGAGCGCATGCAGCTGAAGATCAATCAGCTGCGCCAGAGCCGCAATCAGCGCCTGCCTTTGCGCGTTGCCCTGAACAGCACGCTGTCGATGGAAATCAACCAGCAGATCATGGGCGGCGTGGTCAGCAAACTGTCAGGCTACAGCCCGATCTTCAGTTGCTCCGAGTCGCCCGACAACCTGACCAAGCTGGCCAAGGACGAAGCGGACATGGTGGTGGTGCTGGGCGACAGCGTCCCTGAAAACTACCATTCGGTGCCGCTCAAGGGGTTGCGCATCGAAGTGGTCGCCTCGTCATCGACCAGCGACCGTTCGGCGCCATGCGCGGTGATCAAGCCATTGCCCGAGTGCCCTTACTCCTCGATCTTTTCCCGCTTCGCCGAGCGCCGGCCCGGCATGCTCGAAGCCGCTACCGTGTTCCATTCGGGCAGCGAGATCGTCAGTGTTTCCATGATCAAGAGCTTTGGCGGGGTGGGCGTGTTGTCCCGTGCCGTTGCCGAGGCCAATGAACTGTTCATCTGGCCCGGCTTCTCCGATTTCCTCGATGTGTACCTGGTCATGAAAGAGCCGTGGATCATCGAAGAGGAGTTCCCGCTCTTCTGCGCGGTGCCCACACCCATACGCAGCTTTGACGCCATCAGCGCCTGACCTGGCATCGCGGTGCGCAGAAGCCACGGGACATCCGTGGCTTCTTGCTTTCAGCGGGCAAACCATTGATCGGAATTTCGCGGCCGGGCCAATAAAAACATATTTTGATGCTTAAATTAATCTTGTCAGTCGATCCCCTCCAGGAGGGTGCCGTCATGAACATCAAGATTGCCACCTTACTGCTGCTCGCCCTGTGCGCCCAGCCGGCATGGAGCCAAAGCTACTCCTACTCCTCTGCAACCCCCGCCGCCAAACCTGCTGAATCCGGTGCGATGACCACGCGCGTGGCCCTGCGCGACCTGTGGGTCGAGCATATCTTCTGGGTGCGCAACTATGCCGTCGCCAACCAGGCCGGCAACGCCAAGCAGGCTGCAGTTGCCGCCATCGAAGTGGTGAGCGATGCCACCCGGATCGCCAACAGCATCGCCCCACTGTACGGCCAGACCGCCGCCGATCAATTGCTCAAGCTGCTCGCCGGCCATTGGGGCGCGATCAAGCACTACAGCGATGCCACCGTGGCCAAGGACGAAAAGGGCCAACAGGCTGCTGTCGACGAGCTGGGCAGCAATGCCAAAGCCATTGCCGCGTTCTTGGCCAAAGCCAACCCCAACCTGCCAGAGCAGACCCTGCTGACCTTGCTCAGTGCCCACGGTGGCCACCATGTGGCGCAGATCGACCAGCTGGCCGCCGGTGACTACGCGGGCGAGGCGCGTACCTGGGCGATGATGCGCGAGCATATCCTGACCTTGTCCGACGCCCTGGCGGCGGCACTGGTCAAGCAGTTCCCGGACAAGTTCTGATGCTCGAAGGTCTTGGCCGTACCCAACAGGACCTGCTCCACGCGTTGCTGCATGAGCCGGTCGGCATGAGCATCGACGAGCTGGCGCAGGCCCTGGCCGTTACCCGCACGGCGGTGCGCCAGCACTTGGCCGCGCTGGAGCGCGACGGCCTGGTCAAGCGCGGCGCTACCCGGCCTACCGGGCGCCGGCCAGAGCAGTTGCACCAGCTGACCGAGCATGGCCGCGAGCTGTTCCCGCGGCAGTATCCGCTGCTGGCCAATCTACTGATTGGTGAAGTCGCGGGCTTGATGGGGCCCGAGGCGTTATTGGCGCTGATGCGTCAGCTCGGGCGCAAGCTGGCGGGAGACCTGGAATCTGATGTGGTGGATGAAGGGCGGATCGTCGAGCACATGAACGCGGCGGGGTATGAGGCCAAGGTGTTTTTCCGTTCGTCAGGTGAACCGCAGATCGTGGCGCACAATTGCGTGTTCCATCACTTGGCCAAGGCGCATCCGGTGGTGTGCGAGCTGGATCTGGCCTTGATCGGTACGCTTGGCGGCGCCGAGGTCAGCCATGAGGAATGCATGTTGAGAGGCGGGCAGGTGTGCCGCTTTGCCCTGCGCAAGGAATGATGTTGCCTGTACTGGCCCCTTCGCGGGTGAACCCGCTCCCACAGGAAAAGTGCAAGGCCAGAGGGCAGCGCCGTACCTGTGGGAGCGGGTTCCCCGCGAAGAGGCCAGTACAGGCTGAAATCAGCTCTGCTGGAGGATGCAGTCCAGCAACCCGGGAAACCGCTCGGCCAGCATCTCGCTGCGCAGCGAATTCATGTGGGTAGTCCCGACATTGCGGGTGTGCACCAACCCCGCATCACGCAACACGCGAAAATGGTGCGACATGCTCGACTTTGGTCGACCGCCATCGAGTTCGCCGCAGCTGGCCTCGGCCACGCCGGCCAGATGGCGGACGATGCCCAGGCGCACCGGGTCGCTCAGTGCATAGAGCACACGCTCGAGAATCAGGTCTTCAGGGTTGGGGTGTTGGTAGGCTCGCATGACCGCCATGATAGCGGGGGTTTCATTAATTGCCATAGTTCGATTATGATCGAACTATCGTATTCAGATGACCCGGAGCTTGCCCATGTCTGCCCTGTTCCAACCTTACACCCTCAAAGATGTCACTTTGCGCAACCGCATCGCCATCCCGCCGATGTGCCAGTACATGGCCGAGGACGGACTGATCAACGACTGGCACCAGGTGCATTACGCAGGCATGGCCCGCGGCGGCGCCGGCCTATTGGTGGTGGAGGCCACCGCAGTGGCGCCGGAAGGGCGCATCAGCCCCGGTTGCGCCGGGATCTGGAGCGACGCCCATGCCCAGGCCTTCGTGCCGGTGGTGCGGGCGATCAAGGCTGCAGGCTCTGTGCCCGGCATCCAGATCGCACACGCCGGGCGCAAGGCCAGTGCCAACCGCCCGTGGGAAGGCGATGACCATATCGCGGCCGACGATGCCCGTGGTTGGGACACCCTCGCGCCGTCCGCCGTTGCCTTTGGCGCGCACTTGCCTAAGGTGCCGCGCGAGATGACCCTGGATGACATCGCCCGGGTCAAACAGGATTTCGTCGACGCCGCCCGTCGCGCGCGTGATGCCGGTTTCGAGTGGATCGAATTGCACTTCGCCCATGGCTACCTGGGGCAGAGTTTCTTCTCCGAGCACTCCAACAAACGCACCGACGCCTACGGCGGCAGCTTCGAGAACCGCAGCCGCTTCCTGCTGGAAACCCTGGCTGCAGTGCGCGAGGTGTGGCCGGAGCACCTGCCGCTGACCGCGCGTTTTGGTGTGTTGGAATATGACGGTCGTGACGAGCAGACCCTGGAGGAGTCCATCGAGCTGGCGCGCATGTTCAAGGCCGGTGGCCTGGACTTGCTGAGCGTCAGCGTCGGCTTCACCATTGCTGAAACCAGCATTCCGTGGGGGCCGGCGTTCATGGGGCCGATCGCCGAGCGGGTACGCCGCGAGGCCGGCATCCCGGTGACCTCGGCGTGGGGCTTCGGTACCCCGCAGCTGGCTGAGGCGGCCTTGCAGGCCAATCAGCTTGACCTGGTGTCGGTCGGGCGTGCGCACCTGGCCGACCCGCACTGGGCGTACTTCGCGGCCAAGGAGCTGAGTGTGGAGAAGGCCTCCTGGACTTTGCCGGCGCCTTATGCGCACTGGCTCGAGCGTTATCGCTGAGTGATGCCGGGGGCTGCTTTGCAGCCCTTTCGCGACACAAGGCCGCTCCTACAGCAGAACGCGATCCCTTGTAGGAGCGGCCTTGTGTCGCGAACGGGCCGCACAGCGGCCCCCGAATCTAGAACCGATCCAGTCGATAAGCCGCGGTCGCCGATCCGGCTGGCCGTTCAACCATCTCCCCCACCCATTCCGCCGTCACCGCCGCCTGGGTCAACCCCAGATGCTGATGCCCGAACGCCAACAACACCCGCCCATCGCACACCCGGTCGATCACCGGCAACGAGTCCGGCAACGATGGCCTGAAGCCCATCCACGGTGTAGCGCCTTCAACACTCAGTTCCTGCTTGAACAACCCCTTGCTCAACCGGTGCAACTGCCACGCCCGCTGCATGCTTGGCGGCGCATCGAGCCCGGCGAACTCCACCGTGCCGGCCAGGCGCAGCCCATCGGCCATGGGCGTCATGATGAACTTGCGCTCCAGCGAAGTGACCGCGAACGGCAGGCGCTGTTGCTCCTGCGGCAGCATCAGGTGGTAACCACGCTCAGTGTCCAGCGGTACGCGCTTGCCGGTCAGGGCTGCCGTCAATTGCGCAGAATGTGCGCCGCAACTGAGCAGCACCTGGCGTGCGTTGAAAGTCCCCCGGTCGCTGGCCAGGCTGACCCCGTTGCCGTGCAGTTGCCCACCCGCAACCCGCGCCTGAACGAAACGCACACCGCTGGCCTTGGCGGCCTCGAACAGCGCGCAGACCACCCGGTAAGGGTCGATGAAGTGCCCGGTACGCGGGAAGAACAGGCCACCCAGCAGTGCAGGGTTCAGCTGTGGTGCTGCCTCGCGAACGGTCTCGGCCGACCACAGGTCCACCGCCACGTTCTGCTCCTGCATGCGCGTGCGCAAGGCTTGCAGCGCCTGGCGTGACTCGGGCCGCTCGAACACCAGCAACGAGCCATCTTCCTTGAACAGCTCGCTGCGCCCGATCGAGCCCAGCAAGCGCTGCCATGCCCCCAGGCTGCCTTCGTTGAGCGCGCGGATGCCGGCCACGCTGCGTTGGAACGGCGCCGGGCGCACGTTGAGCAGCAGGCGGGTGAACCACGGCATGGCCTTGGGCAGGTACTTCCAGTCCAGGCGCAGCGGGCCCATCGGGTCGAGCAGCATGCGCGGCAGGCGCTTGAGGATCGACAGGTCGGCAATCGGAAACACTTGCTCGGTGGCCAGGTGCCCAGCGTTGCCGTAGGAAGCACCGTGGCCGGGCGCCTGGTGATCGAGCAGCAGTACTCGACGGCCCTGGCGGGCCAGTTGCAGGGCACAGGCAACGCCGACGATGCCGGCGCCGACCACGGCGATATCGGTTTCGGGGGTGTCGACCATGCTCAACCTTCCCGTTTACCGTCGAGCAAGCGCCGCAGTTGCAACGGGTTGCCGTGCTTGAGCGCCTGCGGCAGCAGGGCATCGGGGAAGTCCTGGTAGCACACCGGGCGCAGGAAACGCAGGATCGCCGCCGTGCCGACCGAAGTGGTGCGGGCATCGGAGGTGGCCGGGAATGGCCCGCCGTGGACCATCGCGTCGCACACCTCGACACCGGTCGGCCAGCCGTTGACCAGGATACGCCCGGCCTTGCGTTCCAGTGTCGGCAGCAATGCGCGGGCACTGGCGATGTCGGCATCGTCCAGTTGCAGCGTGGCGGTCAGCTGGCCTTCAAGGTGCTCGGCAACCTGACGGACCTGTTCGTCGCTGGCGCAGGCCACCACCAGCGAAGCGGCGCCGAACACTTCGGCCTGCAATCTCGGGTCGCTGAGAAATGCTTCGGCCTGGGCCACGAACAGTTGCGCCTGGCACTGGTTCGGCCCTTGCTGCGCCTGACCGCTGGCGGCGACTGCAGCGTTAGGGTTGTCGGCCAAGGCGCCGACGCCAGCTGCATAGGCGCTGAAAATGCCGGGTGTCAGCATGGTTTGCGCGGCGGCCTGGCGCACGTGTTTGCTGGCAGCGTCGATGAAGCGCTGCAACGCCGGTCCCTGGCGGGCGATCACCAGCCCGGGGTTGGTGCAGAATTGCCCGGCACCCTGGGTCAGCGAGGCGACGAAGCCTTGTGCCAGCGCTTCGCCACGGGCCTGCAGTGCTGCGTCGAAGAGGAACACCGGGTTGATCGAACTCATCTCGGCGTAGACCGGAATTGGCTCCGGGCGTGCCTGGGCCGCCTGGCACAGGGCAAGGCCACCGCTGCGCGAGCCGGTGAATCCGACCGCCTTGATACGCGGGTCGCTGACCAGGGCGATACCCACTTCATGGCCGGCGCCGTACAGCAGCGAGAACACGCCTTCCGGCAGGCCGCAGTGGTTGACGGCGCGAGCCACGGCCTGGCCGACCAGTTCGCTGGTGCCGGGGTGTGCGGCGTGGGCCTTGACCACCACCGGGCAGCCGGCGGCCAGCGCCGAGGCGGTGTCGCCGCCGGCTACCGAGAAGGCCAGGGGGAAATTGCTGGCACCGAATACCGCCACCGGGCCCAGGGCCACCTGGCGTTGACGCAGGTCGGCGCGCGGCAGCGGCTGGCGCTCGGGCAGGGCGTTGTCGACCCGCACATCCAGCCATTCACCGCTGCGTACCACGCGGGCGAAGGTGCGCAGTTGCGTGCAGGTACGGCCACGTTCGCCCTGGATGCGCGCCTTGGGCAAGCCGCTTTCGGCCACGGCGCGGTCGATCAGGGCATCGCCCAGCGCTTCGATTTCGCTGGCGATGGTTTCAAGGAAACGGGCACGTTGTTCCAGCGAGGTTTCGCGGAAGCTGTCGAACGCCGCCCAGGCCAGTGCGCAGGCCTGGGCCACGTGTTCGCCGGTGCCGCCGGCGTAAGCGGGTTCGAGGGCCTGGTGGGTGGCCGGGTCGATGGCGCGGATCGCATCGCGGCTGCCGGTGACGGCGGTCTGGCCGATCAGCAGGTTGCCTGTCAGGGTCATGGGGCGTCCTTTGACGTCGAATTCAGTATCAGGGGTACCACGCCCCCTGTGGCAGCGGGTTTACCCGCGAAGAGGGCGACTCGGTGCATGGCACCGGCTTCGCCGGTGTTCGCGGGTGAACCCGCTCCCACAAGGGGCCGCAGTGCGTTTGGGGGTCAGGCCAGGTTCTGCTCGGCCGACCAGCTGGCGTACCACTTGCGGAACAGCGCGTACTGCTGCTCGGCATAGTTGCGCTGGGCGTCGGTCAGCACGTCGGTTTCGTTGAAGTGCAGGCTGTATTCGGTGTCGCCGTTGAGCACCATCAGGTGCTTGTAGTACAGCACCAGGTCGCAGCCTTCATCGAACGACGACAGCACCGCCAGCGCCGATTCCAGTTCGCGCGCCAGGCGGCGGGCCTTGGCGTCGCCCTTGGCGGCCTGCTTGCTCAGGCTCACCAGCTGCAGCACTTCACGCGGCAGGGCGTTGCCGATGCCGGTGATGGCACCGGTGGCGGCGCAGTTGACGAAGCCGTGCACCACCTGGGTGTCGACGCCGACCATCAAGGTCACGTCGTCATCCTTCGACGTGATGTGCTCGGCGGCGTAGCGCAGGTCGGCGCCGCCGCCGAACTCCTTGAAGCCGATCAGGTTTGGGAACTCGCGGCGCAGTTCGAAGAACAGGTCGGCGCGAGTAGCGAAGCCGTAGTAGGGGCTGTTGTAGATCACCGCCGGCAGCTTTGGCGCGGCGGCGAGAATCGCCGAGAAGTGGTGCTTCTGGGCGATCAGCGAGGCGCCGCGGCTGAGCACGCGGGGGATGACCATCAGGCCGGCGGCGCCGACCTTGGCGGCGTGGGCAGCGTGGGCCACGGCTTCACGGGTATTCACCGCGCCGGTGCCGACAATGGTCGGGATACCGGCGGCCACCAGGCGGGCCACGCCTTCCTGGCGTTCGGCTTCGGTCAGCAACGGCCAGTCGCCCATCGAGCCGCAGTAGACCACGGCGCTCATGCCGGCCTCGATCAGCTCGCGGCCCTTGCGCACCAGGGCGTCGAAGTCCGGCTTGCGCTCGGCGGTGCAGGGGGTCATCAGGGCGGGCATGGTGCCGGTGAAGATGTTGTCGGTCATTGTTGTCACTCCTGGCGGTATTCAGTTGGGTAGAAAAGCCGGGGTCAGATGCCCCAGGCGAACGGGTCCTGTTCGTCGATCAGCAGGGTGCTGTCGGCGGTCATGTAGGCGCGGCCGGTGATGAACGGGCGAATACGATCGCCGTCGCGCTCGTAGCGGCCGTGGAACTGGCTGCCGGTGATGCTGGCCTGCACCCAGGTCTGGCCTTCTTCGAGCTTGCCGTCGGCGGCCAGGCAGGCCAGCTTGGCGCTGGTGCCGGTGCCGCAGGGCGAGCGGTCGTAGGCCTTGCCGGGGCACATGACGAAGTTGCGGCTGTCGGCATTGGCGTCGTCGGCGAACAGCTCGACATGGTCGATCGGCGCGCCGTTCTCGCCGGTGATGCCCTGGGCTTCGAGGGCCTTGAGCATGGCCCAGGTGTACGCGGTGAGGGTTTCGCGGTTGTCCAGCTCGATGCGCTGGCCGTGCTCTGCAACCAGGAAGAACCAGTTGCCGCCCCAGGCGATGTCGCCATGCACCACGCCGTGGCCGGGCACGTCCACCGCCACCTGCTGGCGGTAGCGGTAGGACGGCACGTTGCCGACGGTGATGGCGCCGTCCTCATGCAGGGTGGCGCTGACCTGGCCGACCGGCGTGTCGATCTTGTGCACGCCCGGCTCGATCAGGCCCAAGTGCTGCAGTGAGGCGATCAGGCCGATGGTGCCGTGGCCGCACATGTTCAGGTAACCGGCGTTGTTGAAGAAGATCACCCCGCAGGTGGCGTCGGCCGAGACTGGCGGGCAATACAGCGCGCCGACCAGCACATCGTTGCCGCGTGGCTCCAGCAGGCAGGCACGGCGCCACTGATCGTGCAGCTCGCGCAGTTCGTCGCGCTGCTCGGCCATGCTGCGCCCATGCAGCGGGGGGAAGCCTTTGATCACCAGGCGGGTCGGTTCGCCGCCGGTATGCGAGTCGATGACGTGAATCTGTTTCATGGGCTTGTCCATTGCTTGAAGGGTCAGGAGGCGACGGCGGCGGGGCGGCCGGTATAGGTTTCAGTGCCGGCTTCGCTTTCGTCCTCGCCTTCCAGGCGTACCAGGTGGGCTGGCACGCCGGTGGCGGCGCCCCAGTAGTAGATGCCCAGGGCGCAGACGGCCACGGCCAGGGTGTCGAACGGGTGGCCGATCACGCCCAGGCCGCCGAAACTGCCCAGCCAGGACAACAGAATGGTCACGGCGTAGAAGCCGATCAGCCAGGCAGACGAACGTACTTGCTGGGCCAGCGACAGGTGCTGGGTCGGGACGAAGCGGCCGCACAGCAGGTAGAGCACGAACATCACGATCTGCAGGGCCAGCAGCCAGGACACGGTGTTCCAGCCCGACCAGTAGACGATCAGTGCGGCGATGATGAACGACAGCGGGCCCAGCACGCCCATGCCCTTGACCCGGAACGGGCGCGGCATGTCCGGCGCATTGCGGCGCAGGGCGGCGACGGTGACCGGGGCCACGGCGTAACTCAGTACCAGGGCGGCGGAAACCACGTTGATCAGCGCTTCCCAGGAAGGGAACGGCAGGGTCCAGAACACCGACAAGGCGAAGGTCAGCCACAGTGCCGGGCGCGGGATGCCGGACTCGGCATCGATGCGGGTGAAGTACTTGAAGAAGGTGCCGGTCTGCGCCCAGCCATAGACCACGCGCGGGGTGGCGTTCATATAGATGTTGCCGCAGCCGCTGGGCGAGATCACCGCGTCGGCCACCACCAGGTAGGCGAGCCAGCCGACCCCCAGGGCCAGGGCGATGTCACGGTAGGGCAGGGCCAGTTCCGTGGTCACTGCAGCCCAGCCGTTGGCGATCATCTCGGTCGGCACGCTGCCGAGGAAGGCCAGCTGCAGCAGGGCGTAGATCGCGGTAGAGAGCAGCACCGAGAGGATCAGCGCGATCGGGATGGTGCGCTGCGGGTTCTTCACCTCGCTGGCCACCGAAATGATCGGCGTCAGGCCCAGGTAGGCGAAGATGATGCCACCGGCCGACACTGCCATTTCCACGCCAGACAGGCCGAATGGGGCAAACCCCTGGACTTCGAAGTTTTCCGGCTTGAAGAAGCTGAACAGCACGCCGATCACCAGCAGCGGCACGATGAACTTGAACACGCTGACCAGGTTGTTGGCCTTGGCGAAGGTCTTGACGCTGCGGTAGTTGAGGAAGAAGAACAGCCCCAGCAAGGCGAACTGCACCAGCCAGCCGAGCACGGTCGGGTCGCTGGAACCGGCCTTGGTCAGCCCCGGGAACCACGCTGCGGCGTACTGGCGCGAGGCGACCACTTCGATGGCGATCAGGCTGGAGAAGGCGATCAGGGTGATGAACCCCATCAGGTAGCCGAGCAACGGGCCGTGCGAGTACACCGGGTAGCGCACCACGCCACCGGCACGCGGCAGGGCGGCACCGAGTTCGCAGTAGACGATGCCCAGCAGCAGCACGGCGAACCCGCCGAGGAACCAGGAGAGGATACCGGCCGGGCCGGCGATGGCCGAGACGTGGCTGGCGGCGAACAGCCAGCCGGAGCCGAAGATGGCGCCGAGGCCGATGAAGGTGAGGTCGAGCAATGACAGCTGTTTCTTGAATTTGCCTGACATGGGTGCGCCTTTTTGTAGGTTTTGGATAGGCAGGTCTGATGTCACGTGATGCGGCTTTTTACAGCCGCGCTCTTGTCGTTTTGGGCGGCTTGCGTGGGGCATAGAGTGGACCCGAACCGGGGAGGGGTTCTTGATGGTTTTCTGCAGGGTGGATGACGAAATCGGCACAGTTGCTTAAAAGCCTGGCGCTCGGGAAGGGTAGATATATAGGCTGGAAGGCATGCCGCATAAGGGCTGTAGAGGTGCGTTGGTAGTGCTGGCCTCTTCGCGGGTAAACCCGCTCCTACAGGTACAGCACTGCTTTGAAGACGTGTGATATTTCTGTGGGAGCGGGTTTACCCGCGAAGAGTCCGGCAAAGCCGGTAGAGAACCTGAAGATGACCGATAACCCCCTGGCAACCCTGTACCAGTCCCTCGACCAGCACCGCCCGGCCACCCTGGAGGCCTTGCTGGGCGGTGTCTCGCTGCTGCTGCCGATCCTCGACGCCATCCCCAACGCCGCGATCTTCATCAAGGACCCGGCCGCCCGCTATGTGCTGGCCAACAACACCCTGGTCCAGCGCTGTGGCCTCAAGCGCCTGCAACCGCTGCTGGGCAAGACCAGCGCCGAAGTGTTCCCGGCGCAACTGGGCCCCGGCTACACCGAGCAGGACCGCCGCGTGCTCAAGGATGGCCTGGTACTGGAAGACCAGCTCGAACTGCACCTGTACGGCAGCCGTGAGCCGGGCTGGTGCCTGACCCACAAGCGCCCGCTGTACAACCCCGAGGGTGAGATCATTGGCCTGGTGGGCATCTCCGTCGACCTGCAGTCAGCCGCCGACACCCACCCCGCCTATCAGCGCCTGGCTGCCGTGGACGAGCATATCCGCCGCCATTTTCACCAGCCGGTCAGCATGAGTGAACTGACCCGCATCGCCGGCATTTCCGTGGCGCAGCTGGAGCGTTACTGCAAGCGGGTGTTCCACCTCACGCCGCGGCAGATGATCCACAAGGCACGCCTGGAGCACGCCCATCGGCTGCTGCATTCTGATTTGCCGATCACCGAAGTGGCGCTGCGCTGCGGTTACACCGACCACAGCGCGTTCAGCCGCCAGTTCAAGCAATTGACCGGCTTCACGCCCCGGCAGTACCGCCAGGCGACGGCGGATCAGGCCGGTTGAAACAGCAGCCTGGCTTCGTCGAAGCACTGCTCGGCAATGGCCGAGCGCGGTTCGCTGCGGCGCAGCAGCAGGCCGACCGGGCTGTGGATGCTGGCGTCGGCGATGGGGATGATGCGCATGTGTTCGCTGAGGTCTTCCAGGCCGCAGCCCAGCGGCATGATCGCGCAGCACACGCCGGTGTTGATGGCCTGCACCAGCTGGAAGGTCGAGTCGCTTTCCAGCACGGCATTGGGTTCCAGGCCGCGGCTACGGAAGCTCAGGTCCAGTGACTGGCGGTAGTGCATGCCCTTGCTCAGCAAGCCCAGGGGAATATCGCCGAGTTCGTCCCAGCGCAGGCTGTCGGCGTCGAACTGGAAGTGCTGGGTGTCGAACAGCAGGCCCATGGTGGTGGTGCCCAGTTCGATCACTTCGAAGAAATTGGCGTTGACCTGGTCGAGGTAGCAGATGCCCAGGTCGAGCTGGTTGCGGCTCAGGCCATCCATGATCTGCTCGGTGCTGTGCGAGCTGAGCTGAAACTGCAGCTCGGGGTATTTCTCGCGCAGCGGCAGCAGCAGGTGCATGGGGTTGAAGCTGGCCAGCGGCACGGTGCCCAGGCGCAGGCTGCCGACCACCTGGCCACGGCAGCTGGCGGCCTCGGCCTGCAGGCCATCATGGGCGGCGAGCAAGGTGCGGGCCCAGGCCAGGATGCGCTCGCCAGCCTCGGTGAAGCCCTCGAAGCGCTGGCCGCGCTTGACCAGCACCAGGTCCAGTTCGTCTTCCAGGTTGCGCAGGCGCATGGACAGGGTCGGCTGGGTGATATGGCACAGCGCCGCGGCCTGGCCGAAGTGGCGGGTCTGGTCGAGGGCGATGAGGAACTTGAGCTGCTTGATGTCCATGGAAGTGCCTGGAGTCTGGTTGTGCAGACCTTAACCCACGTCTGCGATAGATGTCATTGATCGGCCGGTTCGCCCTTTCGATTGGACGCCTGTCGGGCTTGCCTCTAGCGTGACGACAATGCCATTCAAGGAGCTTCACCGTGCGCGTCCAACCCGATGCGGTTTTCGTACCGCTGAACATCGCCGTGCTGACCGTCAGCGACACCCGTACCTACGACAACGACACCTCCGGCGAGCTGCTGGCCAGCCGCTCGGTGGAAGTTGGCCATCGCCTGGTGGCGCGGGCGCTGCTCAAGGACGACCTGTACAAGATCCGCGCCCAGGTGGCGACCTGGATCGCCGATGACGACGTGCAGGTGGTGCTGATCACCGGCGGTACCGGCTTTACCGGGCGTGACAGCACGCCGGAGGCAGTGCAGTGCCTGCTGGAGCGCAGCGTCGATGGCTTTGGCGAACTGTTCCGCGCCTTGTCCATTCTCGATATCGGCAGCTCGACCGTGCAGAGCAGGGCACTGGCGGGGATTTCCAACGGCACCCTGGTGTGCTGCCTGCCCGGCTCGACCGGTGCTTGCCGCACTGCCTGGGAAGGCATTCTGGTGGAACAGCTGGATGCGCGGCATCGGCCCTGTAATTTCGTCAAGCATCTGAAGCCCATCGAAGCCTGCGAAAGCCGCGGTTAGCCTGCACTGGCTTTTCGCGGGTAAACCCGCTCCCACAGGAATTGCGCCCAACCTGAGGCCTGTGCTGTACCTGGGGGAGCGGGTTTACCCGCGAAAGGGCCAGTACAGAAAAAGCCATTCGTCAGCTCAATACAAAGTCCACCGGCAGCAACACCGGTGGCAGCGGCTCCACTCCCAGGGCCCCCAGCACATCCCGCTCCACCGTGCGCACCATCGCATCCATCGGCAGGTCGTTCTCATCCCGCCCGAACGGGTCCTCCAGCTCGTTGCCGATCGCATCCAGGCCGAAGAAGGTGTAACCGACGATGGTGGTGAACAGGGGTGCCAGCCAGCCCAATGGCTCGGCCAGGGCAAATGGCAGCAGCAGGCAGAAGATGTAGATGGTGCGGTGCAGCAGCAGCGTGTAGGGGAACGGCAATGGCGAGCCTTTGATCCGCTCGCAGGTGGCCTGCACCTCGGTCAACCCGGCCAGGCGCTGTTCCAGCAGGGCATAGCGCCATTCGCTGATCTGCCCGTGTTCTGCCAGCTGTGAACAGCGCGTACCGATAGCGCGCAGGATGCCATCGCACACGTTGTGCGCGGCCACCGGGGCAGTGCCATCCAGCCAGGGGCGCGTGGCGTCCACTTCGCTTTCGTTGCGCAGCCGCGCATTCAACCCATGGGCAAACCCGCACAGGCTGCGCAACAGCTCGGCGCGTAGCTTCTCGTCGGCGATCGCCCCGCTTTCACGCACGAACGAGCGGGTCTCGATGATCAGCTTGCCCCAGGCCTTGCGGCCCTCCCACCAGCGGTCGTAGCAGGCGTTGTTGCGAAAGCTCATGAAGATCGACAGCGACAGGCCAAGCAGGGTGAACGGCGTGGCGCTGACCGGATAGAAGAATGCCGGGAAATGCCGCTCGACCAGTACGATCAGCGCGGCCAGCAAGGTGACCATCAGGCAGCGCAGGGCAATGCGCTTGACGATCGACCCCTTGAGGGTGAACAGCACGCGCAGCACATCGGGGCGGGGGTGGACGATCATGGAAATCCAGAGGCGGCCGTTCAGCCGCCGGTCATGTTCATGAAGCGCAGGATCTGCACCTCGCCGCCGACTTCGAAATGGTGGCGGTAGGGCTTGAGGTGCAGCGAGTCGCGGATGGCCTTCTCCAGCCTTGCAGCATCGCCTGGGTGGGCGCGCAGTACCTGCTTGAGGTCCATCGAGTGTTCGTTGCCCAGGCACAGCAGCAAGCGGCCCTCGACCGTCAGGCGCACGCGGTTGCAGGTGGCGCAGAAGTTGTGGCTGTGCGGCGAGATGAAGCCGACGCGGGTGTGCGCGGCTTCGGCCAGGCGCCAGTAGCGCGCCGGGCCCTGGGAGGATTCGGTGGATTCGATCAGGGTGAAGTGCTCGGCCAGGCGCTGGCGCACTTCGTCGCTGGAGCAGAAGGACTCGCCGCGCTCATGCTCGCTGATCACCCCCAGCGGCATCTCTTCGATGAAGGTGATGTCCAGCTCACGCTCGATGGCGAAGCGCACCAGGTCGACCAGTTCGTGGTCGTTGCGGCCCTTGAGCACCACGCAGTTGAGCTTGGTGCGCGTGAAGCCGGCCTGGCGTGCAGCATCGATGCCGGCGATTACCTGGTCAAGTTCGCCGGTGCGGGTGAGCTGCTTGAAGCGCCCGGCATCAAGGCTGTCGAGGCTGATGTTCAGGCGCGTGACGCCGGCGTCGAAAAGGGGCTGGGCCAGGCGCCCGAGCTGCGAGCCATTGCTGGTCATGCACAGTTCGCGCAGGCCGGGCAGGGCGGCGATGCGCCCGCACAGGTCGACGATGCCCTGGCGCACCAGTGGCTCGCCGCCGGTCAGGCGGATCTTGCGGGTGCCGAGGGCGACGAAGCGCTCGGCTACCTGGAACAGTTCTTCGAGGCTGAGGATCTGCTGGCGCGGCAGGAACTGCATGTCTTCGGCCATGCAGTACACGCAACGGAAGTCGCAGCGGTCTGTGACCGACATCCGCAGGTAGTCGATTTTCCGGTTGAAGCCGTCGATCAGGGCCCGGCTGTTCTGTTCCACGTTGGCGCTCGAAAGGAAATGGGGGCTACAGGATCCAAGCTATCGCCTGTGGGCAGCCCCGTCAAATTGCTTTCCCCGACCGATTCATCAATGCCCTCTATCACGGCTACAGGCCTTGCATTTCAAGGGGTGGATCGCGTCGCGGCCTTCGCGGGCAAGCCCGCTGCCACAGGGGAATCACGGGGGCCGAGGGCAGCGGTGTGCCAGTGGGAGCGGGCTTGCCCGCGAAAGCCGCGATGCGGTCTGAGGCCATGATCGAAATGGCCTATCAAGGGGTAAGACATTTCGATTGGACGGCACTATCACGGGGTCCATAGGCTGGAAAAAAGCACCGAAGCGTGAGGATGCATCGCATGAGCCAGGACCAACACATCAGGGACTACAAAGGCCCCGCCGCTGGCTGGGGCGCGCTGAAAAGCGTGACCAAGAGCTGGCTGGGCAGCGACAACGCCTTCAAGAACCTGCGGGCCATGCTCAAGACCAACCAGAACGGTGGTTTCGACTGCCCGGGCTGCGCCTGGGGCGAATCGCCGGAAAGCGACATGGTCAAGTTTTGCGAGAACGGTGCCAAGGCGGTGAACTGGGAGGCCACCGGCCGCTCGGTGGACCCGGCGTTCTTCGCCAGGTACAGCGTCAGCGCGCTGCTCGAGCAGACCGACTACTGGCTCGAGTACCAAGGCCGTTTGACCCACCCGATGCGTTACGACGCGGCCACCGACCATTATGTCGAAACCACCTGGCAAGAAGCCTTCGAGCTGGTCGCCCAGCACCTGCGCGCGCTGGATTCGCCTGACCAGGCCGAGTTCTACACCTCGGGCCGGGCCAGCAACGAGGCGGCGTTCCTTTACCAGCTGTTCGTCCGCGCCTACGGCACCAACAACTTCCCCGACTGCTCGAACATGTGCCACGAAGCCAGCGGCACCGGTATGTCGGAAACCCTCGGGGTGGGCAAGGGCACCGTGGTGTTCCACGATCTGGAGCTGGCCGATGCGATCTTCGTCATCGGCCAGAACCCTGGCACCAACCACCCGCGTATGCTCGAACCACTGCGCGAGGCGGTCAAGCGGGGTGCCCAGGTGGTGTGCTTCAACCCGCTCAAGGAGCGTGGCCTGGAACGTTTCCAGCACCCGCAGCACCCGTTCGAAATGCTCAGCAACGGCTCCGAGCCGACCACCAGCGCCTACTTCCGACCGGCCCTGGGCGGCGACATGGCGGCCATGCGCGGTATCGCCAAGTTCCTCTTGCAGTGGGAGCGTGAGGCCCAGGCCAAGGGCGAGCCGGCGGTGTTCGACCATGCCTTCATCGCCGAGCACACCAGTGGCGTCGATGATTACCTGGCGGCGGTGGATGCCACGTCGTGGGACCACATCGTCAAGCAGTCGGGCCTGACCCTGGCCGAGATCGAACTGGCTGCGCGCATGTATCGCAAGGCCGAGCGGGTGATCATGTGCTGGGCCATGGGGGTCACCCAGCATCGTCATTCGGTGCCGACCGTGCAGGAAATCGTCAACTTGCAGCTGCTGCGCGGCAACGTCGGCAAACCCGGTGCCGGCCTGTCGCCGGTGCGTGGCCACAGTAACGTGCAGGGTGACCGCACCATGGGCATCGACGAGAAGCCCAAGGCAGCGCTGCTCGATGCCATCGAAAAACGCTTCAAGTTCCGGGTGCCGCGTGCCCACGGGCACAATGCGGTGCTGGCGATCAAAGCCATGGAAGAGGGCCAGGCCAAGGTGTTCATCGCCCTGGGCGGCAACTTCGCCCAAGCCACGCCGGATACCCCGCGCACCCACGCGGCGCTGCGCAACTGTGCGCTGACGGTGCAGATTTCCACCAAGCTCAACCGCTCGCACCTGGTTACCGGCCGCGATGCGCTGATTCTGCCGTGCTTGGGGCGTACCGAGATCGACATGCAGGCCGAAGGGCCGCAAGGCGTGACCGTGGAAGATACGTTCAGCATGGTGCATATCTCTAACGGCCAGCTGCGCCCGCGTTCGCCGCATATGCGCTCGGAGCCGTGGGTCATCGCCGGCATGGCCAAGGCCACGTTGGGCAACCAGCCGATCGACTGGGAATACGCGGTCGCCGACTACAACCGCATTCGCAGCATGATCGCCGACGTTATCCCGGGCTTTGCCAATTTCAACGAGCGCTTGCAGCACCCCGGTGGCTTCCACCTGGGCAACAACGCGGCCGATCGCAACTTCCGCACGGCCACCGGCAAGGCGCGATTCATGCCTCACTCGCTGCCTGAAGAGCTGGTCAATGCCAAGGTGCTGGCGCGGGGCGACAAGCCGGACCTGATCCTGCAGACCATGCGCTCGCACGATCAGTACAACACCACGCTGTACGGGCTCGATGACCGTTATCGTGGGGTATTCGGCCTGCGCGAGGTGGTGTTCGTCAGTGAGGCGGACATCCGCCGCCTGGGCTTCGAGCCGGGCGAGCAGGTGGACCTGGTGTCGCTGTGGGAAGATGGCGTGGAGCGGCGGGTGTCGGGCTTCCGCCTGGTGCCCTATGACATTCCGGATGGCCAGGCAGCGGCGTATTACCCGGAGACCAACCCGCTGGTGCCGCTGGAGAGTTATGGCGAAGGGACTTACACGCCGACTTCCAAGTTCATCGCGATCAAGCTGGAGAAGGCCAAGGCCGGGAACCGGATCGAGGCGGTGCTGGCGGCTGACTAACTTGGATTTGCCAGGGGCCGCTTTGCGGCCCTTTCGCGACACAAGGCCGCTCCTACAGGAAATCGTGTTCCCCTGTAGGAGCGGCCTTGTGTCGCGAAAGGGCTGCAAGACAGCCCCGGCTATCTATGCACTGGAAAGGCCGTGGTGTATTTCATCTGCTCCATGGCAAAACTGGAGGTGATGTTCGACAGCCCCTCGGTGCTGTTGATCAGCTTCTTGTAGAAGCGGTCATACGCGGCGATATCACCCACCACCACCCGCAGCATGTAGTCCCAGTCCCCGGACATCCGGTAGAACTCCATCACCTCCTCGAACCCCTTGACCGTCATCGCGAACTGCTCCAGCCAGGCGCTGTCGTGGCGCTGGGTCTTGAGCTGGACGAACACGGTCAGCCCCAGCCCCAGGCGCTCGGGGTCGAGCAGGGCGACACGGCCGAGGATGTAGCCTTCTTCCTCCAGGCGCTTGACCCGCTTCCAGCATGGCGTGGTCGAGAGGTTGACCGCTTCGGCCAGGTCCTTGAGCGAGATCGAGGCGTCGCGTTGCAGCAGGGTGAGGATGTGTTGGTCGAAACTGTCCATGGCAGGGGCAAACCATCGAGAAAAATTTTCCCCAGATTACCCCAGGGCTAGGAAAATTTCCTGTACGGGCCTGGCATTGCCGCCGCGTCAGGTTGTTGCCATAGTTGCAGGCTTGAATCCTGCCAATGGGCCCGACCATGTCCGACAAGCCGCGTAATTTCGCCACCCGTGCCATCCACGCCGGCGAGCAGTCCAGTGTTGCCGATAACGCCATCTTCCCGCCCATCTACACCGCCAGTTCCTATATCAAGCGTAGCCTCGACGATAACCCCGAATATGCCTATAGCCGTGTTGGCAACCCCACTCGGCATGCCTATGAAAGCTGTGTTGCCGCGCTGGAGGAGGGTGTTGGTGCGGTGGCCTGTGCCTCGGGTGTGAATGCCACCGCCACGGTGCTGGAACTACTGCCCAAGGACGCCCACGTTGTGGTGATGAATGGCGTTTACGGCGGCACCTTCCGCATCCTCGAAGACTACCGCGGGCGCACATCGGGCCTGACCACTACTTATGTCGACCTCAATGACATCGAGGCGGTGGCAGCGGCGATCAAGCCCGAGACCCAGCTGATCTGGATCGAGTCACCGACCAACCCGCTGCTGCACCTGGTGGATATCAAGGCGGTCTGCGACCTGGCCCGTGCCCGCGGCATCCTCACCTGTATCGACAACACGTTCTGCTCGCCGTGGAACCAGCGGCCGATCACCCTCGGCGTGGACTTGGTGATGCACTCGGCGAGCAAGTACATCGGCGGCCATTCCGATCTCACCGGGGGCGTTGTGGTCGCAGCCAACGACCAACTGCTGGCGCGGCTGCGCAAGATCAGCATGGCGGTCGGGGCGATCCAGGGGCCGTTCGACTGCTACCTGGCATTGCGCGGGCTGAAGACCCTGGATGTGCGCATGGAGCGCCAGTGCGCCAACGCGTTGCAGGTGGCGCGCTTCCTCGAGGGTCATCCGCAGGTCGAGCAGGTGTATTACCCGGGCTTGGAAAGCCATCCGCAACATGCGTTGTGCAAGCGCCAGATGCGTGCAGGCGGGGCAGTGGTGGCGATGAAGGTCAAGGGTGCCGACCGCGCAGCGCTCAACCGGCTGGTCGAGGCCTTGCAGATCTTCGTGCTGGCAGACTCGCTGGGCGGGGTGGAGAGCATGATCAACCACTCCTGGAGCATGTCGCACAACTCGTTGAGCCCGGCGCAGAAGGGCGAGATGGGGATCAGCGAGAACCTGCTGCGGCTGTCGGTGGGGATCGAGGATTACCGCGACCTGATCGAAGACCTGGATGGCGCGTTGAAGGCTTCGGCTGCGGTGTAAGGGCTGCTGGCCCTTTCGCGGCTGAAGCCGCTCCTACAGGTTATGCGCAGATCCTGTAGGAGCGGCTTTAGCCGCGAAGAGGCCGGTAAATTCAATTAAGGGTTGTCAGGCCTTGGGCGGATGGATGATCCGCTCGATCTTGTCCTTGAGCAGCAGCCTTTCCTTGCGCAGGCGGTTGACCGCCTCGTCGTTGGTGCCATTGGCCTCGGCGGCCAGCACTTCCTTGTCCTTGGTGTTGTATTCCTTGTGCAGCTTGTGAAGGTCCTGATCCTTGTCAATGAGTGCCTGGAATGCGTCAGCGGTAATGTGCAGGTCAGCGAGCAGATCATGCGGAACTGGCATTTCTTCACCTCTGTCAGGGTTGTCGGTAAGGTCCTGATCTTTGAGGATAGCCGCCTTTGCGCAGGTGGGGGACTGGGGTAGGCTGTCGCATTCCTTCCCGTGCCTGGAACCTGCGCCATGCCTCACCTGAACCTGGAATACAGCGACAACCTGTGTGATCTGAATGTCGATGTCCTGCTGCTGCGCCTGAACCACGCCCTGGTCGGCAGTGGCCAGTTCGCCGACGAGGCCGACATCAAGAGCCGGGCCCAGGCCTTCAAACAGTACCGGGTGGGTATCGCGCCAGATGAGCGGGCCTTCGCCCATGTGCGCCTGGCGATACTCAGTGGCCGCTCGCCGGAGGTGAAGCAGCAGTTGTCCGGCAGCTTGCTCGAAGTATTGCGCGAAGCCATCCCTGCTCGGGCCGGCGTGGACATCCAGTTGTGTGTCGAGGTGCTCGACATCGACCGCGAACCCTATGCCAAGCTGCGTCTGCCTGGCTGAACGAGCGCTGAATGACGTTAATTTAATGAAAAAAAAGACATCGGCTTACGAAATTGTTACCGTCTTTTTCACGAAAAATTGATGGTGCGCTTTCTAGAGTTTCGCGACTTTCCCACAGTGCCATAAAGGCCTGGGGGTTGATAATGACTCTTGATTGCGAATGCCGATGCTCAACTTCAAATCCCTGCGGACTGAATGGGTCACGCTGTTGGCCAGCGTTTACCTGCTGGTTGGTCTCAACATATACCTCTGGGAGCACCTGCAAGAGGTGGTACCCGCAGGGCTTTCAGGGCTTTGGCTGAGCCTGGCGTTCGCCGTGCTGATGCTGTTCGCGTTCAACCTGGTATTGACGCTGTTCGCCTTCCGTTATGTATTGAAGCCGCTCTTGATCGTGTTGTTCTTGAGTGGCGCAAGTGCCGCTTACTTCATGAACCAGTACGGCGTACTTATTGATGCCGGCATGTTCCGTAACATGGCCGAGACCAATGTTACGGAAGTGCGCGATCTGATGTCGTTCAAGTTCGCCGCTTATATTCTGTTGCTCGGCGTATTGCCCTCGATAGTGCTGTGGAAAGCGCAGATCGCCTACCGCCCGTGGCACCGCGAATTGCTGGGCAAGCTGGTGGTCAGCGGTGCCTGCGTGGTGGCCTTGGGCTCGGTGGCACTGATCAACTATCAAGGGCTGTCGTCGCTGTTTCGCAACCATCACGAACTGCGCCTGATGCTCACCCCGAGCAATGTCGTCGGCGCGACCATCGGTTACGTCAACGAGCGCGTCGGTACTGCAGCGCGGCCGTTCCAGAGTTATGGCGAAGATGCCAAGCGTGATGTGGCCTGGCAGAAACACGCGCGCAAGTCGCTGACCGTGCTGGTGGTGGGTGAAAGTGCGCGGGCCGATCACTTCGGCGTGCTGGGCTATGACCGCGATACCACCCCGAACCTTGCCAGGCAACAGGGCTTGCTGAGCTTCTCCGATGTGCATTCCTGCGGTACCGAAACCGCCGTCTCGGTGCCCTGCATGTTCTCTGGCATGAAACGCAAGGAATACGACGCCCGTGTGGCGAAGAACCGCGAAGGGCTGCTGGACATCCTCCAGCGTGCCGGCCTGGCCGTGCAGTGGCGCGACAACCAGTCGGGCTGCAAGGGCACCTGCGACCGCGTGCAGTTCATCGACGTCAGCAACCTCAAAGTCCCGCAGCTGTGCGCCAACGGCGAATGCCATGACGAAATCCTGTTGCAAGGCCTGGGCGAGCTGATCGACAACCTCGACAAGGACACCGTGCTGGTGCTGCACCAGATGGGCAGCCACGGCCCCGAGTACTTCAAGCGCTACCCCAAAGACGGCGAGCGCTTCACCCCGGTGTGCCAGAGCAACGCGCTGAACCAGTGCAGCGAGCAGGAAATCATCAACGGCTACGACAACACCCTGGCCTACACTGACAAGGTGTTGTCCTCGCTGATCGATACCCTGCGCAGCAAGCAGGACAAGGTCGACACCGCAATGATCTACCTGTCGGACCATGGCGAGTCGCTGGGCGAGTACAACCTGTTCCTGCACGGCACCCCGTATGCCATTGCCCCGGAACAACAGAAGCATGTGCCGTTGCTGACCTGGTTCTCCGACAGCTACAAGGAGGACTTCGGCCTCGACACCGACTGCCTGGCCAAGCTCAGCGATGCACCGCTGTCGCAGGACAACCTGTTCCACTCGATGCTGGGCCTGCTGCAGGTGCGCACCGAGCTCTACCAGCAGTCGCTGGACATGTTTGCCAGCTGCCGGCCGTGGTTGACCGCCCAGCGCTGAGGCCGTTCATCTAAACCAGGGATGGCGCAGGTTTCACCAGCAGGGCCCGCGCCGTATATACTGCGCGCCAATGTTTGTGGGAGAGCCTTGTGGCCATCGAAATTCACTGGATCCGTGACGACCAGACCCTGGCCGAACAATGCCGCAAGTGGCGCGAACTGCCCTTCGTGGCGCTCGACACCGAATTCATGCGGGTCGACACCTTCTACCCGAAAGCCGGCCTGGTCCAGGTCGGTGACGGGCAGCGGGCTTTCCTCATCGATCCGTTGCTGATCGGCGACTGGCAGCCGCTGGGCGAACTGCTCGACGACAGCAGCGTGGTCAAGGTGCTGCACGCCTGCAGCGAAGACCTTGAAGTGCTGCTGCGCCTGACCGGCAAGCTGCCGCAACCGTTGTTCGACACCCAGCTGGCGGCCGGCTACCTGAACCTCGGTTTCTCCATGGGTTACTCGCGCCTGGTGCAGGAAGTGCTGGGCATCGAGCTGCCCAAGGGCGAAACCCGCTCTGACTGGTTGCAGCGCCCGCTGTCTGAAACCCAGGTCAGCTACGCTGCCGAAGATGCCGTGCACCTGGCCGAGCTGTTCGCTGCCCTGCAGCCACGCCTGTCCGGCGACAAGTACGCCTGGGTGCTGGACGATGGCGCCGAGCTGGTGGCTGCGCTGCGCCGTGAGGTCGAACCCCAGACCCTGTATCGCGACGTAAAGCTCGCCTGGAAGCTGAGCCGCCAGCAACTGGCGGTGCTGCGCGAGCTGTGCGCCTGGCGCGAGCGTGAAGCGCGCAGCCGCGACGTGCCGCGCAATCGCATCCTCAAGGAACACTCGCTTTGGCCCATGGCCAAGAGCCAGCCAGACAACCTTTCGGCCCTGGCCAAGATCGAAGAAATGCACCCGCGCACCATCCGGCAGGACGGCGCCTACCTGCTCGAGCTGATCAAGCGCGCCGGCAACCTGCCGCCCGAGCAATGGCCACAGCCGCTGCCTGAGCCGCTGCCGATCGAGGCCGCCGGTATCCTCAAGCGCCTGCGCGCCATCGGCCAGGCCGAAGGCGAGCGCCTGGGGATCGCCCCCGAGCTGATGCTGCGCAAGAAAGCCCTGGAAGCCCTGCTCAAGAGCGGCTACCCCAATGGCCCCTACCAACTGCCCGATTCGCTGCGCGGCTGGCGCCGTGAGCGGATGGGCCAGGCCCTGCTGGACGACCTTGCAGGCGCCGGAGACAAGCAATGAAACGTATCTGCTCGATCTACAAGAGCCCACGCAAGAACGAAATGTACCTCTACGTGCTCAAGGCCGAAGGCCTGGAACGCGTGCCAGAGGCGCTGCTGCCATTCTTTGGCAAGCCTGTGCACGCCTTCGACCTGGTGTTGACCCCCGAGCGCCAGCTGGCCCGCGAAGACATCACCAAGGTGCTGGAAAACCTCGAGAGCCAGGGCTATCACCTGCAGATGCCGCCTGCCGAGGACGAGTACATCGAGCACTTGCCCGAAGAGCTGCTGCGCCGTAACGACCCGGTCTGATCATGCGCGTACTGATCGCTGAGCATGATCATGCTCGATACGCCGAGTTATTGTGCCAAGCCGTGCCTGAAGTGGAAATCCTGACCAGCGACGACTCCGCCGAACTGGCCCGCCAGGCGCCGCAGTGCCCGGTCTGGCTGGGCCAGCCGGATTTGCTGGCGAGCCTGTTGCGCCAGGGCCACAAGCCGGCGTGGATGCAATCGACCTGGGCCGGCATCACGCCGTTGCTGGCCGAGGGCCTGCCGCGTGATTACCGCCTGACCCGCGCCGTGGGCATCTTCGGCCAGGTGATGGCCGAATACATGCTGACCTACATGCTTGGCCACGAGCGCGAAGTGCTGTCGCGCCTGGTCAGCCAGGTCGAGCGACGCTGGGATGACCGCCCGGGGCGCACCCTGGAGGGGCGCAAGGTGCTGATCGTCGGCACCGGCGATATCGGCCAGCGTGTGGCGGAGTTTCTCGTGCCGTTTGGGGTGACCCTCTACGGTATCGCCAGCAGTGCCCGCGAGCAGGCGCCGTTCGTCGAGGTTGCCGGGCTTGCGGATTTGCCGCGCATGGTCGGGCAGGTGGACTACGTGCTCAACCTGCTGCCGGATACGCCCGCAACCCATGACCTGTATGACGCCGCACTGTTCCAGTGCTTCCAGCCCACAGCGCTGTTCATCAATGCCGGACGCGGCGCAGCGGTGGTCGATGCCGACCTGGTCGAGGCGTTGAAGGAAGGGCACCTGGCCGGAGCGGTGATCGACGTGTGCCGGCAGGAACCGCTGCCGCAACGGCATCCGTTCTGGACTGCCTGGGGGTTGTTGCTGACCGGCCACAGTTCGGCGCCGACCTCGCCGGCGGCGATGGTGCGGTTGTTTGCCGAGAATGTGCGGGCGTATGCAGAGGGGCAGGGGTTGCGCGGGGAAGTCGACTTCGCCCGGGGCTACTGACTTCTTGGCCTGTACTGGCCTCTTCGCGGGCTTGCCCGCGAAGGCGCCAGTCCAATCAACACAAGGATTACAGGCTGAAATCACCCTCAGCTGCCAACTCGCTCAGCGGCCGGCGCGAGCTCGGCAATTCGCGCGCCTGCAGCGCTTCGTCCAGGCTTGCCTTGTCGCCCAGCTTGCCGATCGCCACCATGGCATGCAGCTCATAGCCTTCAGGAATCTTCAGCGCCTGGCGCGCCAATGCCTGGTCGAACCCGGCCATGCCATGGGTGTGCCAGCCGCTGATGCTGGCCTGCAGCGCCAGGTGGCCCCAAGCGGAACCGGTATCGAAGGTGTGCCACAGTGCCGGCTTTTCTTCGCTGGCACCTGGCGCGGCGAAGGTGGTCTTGGAAATGATCAGCACCAGCGCCGACGCCTGCTGTGCCCAGCTGCGGTTGAACGGCACCAGCAGGCTCAGGTAGCGTTCCCAGTTCGGCGTGTCGCGGCGTGCATAAAGGAAGCGCCAAGGCTGAGAGTTGTAGGCCGATGGCGCCCAGCGTGCCGCTTCGAGGAAGCTCAGCAAGGTCTCTTCGCTGATCGGTTCGGCGGTGAAGGCGCGCGGCGACCAGCGGTTGATGAACTGCTCGTTGATGGCGTAATCGGCAATGCGGGGGGTGGCGCTCATGGTGGCTCCTGCAAGTGGATGGCAAAGCACGCACGCTACTGCGTCCGCCTGGCACTGACAAGCGGTCTGGCGTTGCCGAAGGCCAGGCTCTAGACTGGCGCCGCCGCGCGCCGCGGCCTGAAGATGAATGCAGGAAACCCGTGTGATGATCGCTGACAGCGCGCCGTTCTGGCGGCGCAAGACCCTCGAACAACTCAGCCCGCAAGAGTGGGAGTCGCTGTGTGACGGCTGTGGCCTGTGTTGCCTGCAAAAGCTCGAGGACGAAGACGACAACAGCGTCTATTACACGCGCATCGCCTGCAAGCTGCTCGACCTCGATACCTGCCAGTGCAGCGACTACCCCAACCGCTTCGCCCATGTGCCGGACTGCATCCAGCTCACCCCGGGCAAGGCCGACCAGTTCAAATGGTTGCCTGGTACCTGTGGTTACCGCCTGGTCAGCGAGGGCAAGGACCTGCCAGAGTGGCACCATCTGGTCTGCGGTGACCGCAAGCAGGTGCATGAACAGCGCATATCGCAATCGGGGCGTATGCTCAGTGAACATGATGTGGATGAAGACGACTGGGAAGACCACTTGATTTTCCGCGCCAGCTGAAGGGCGCACGCACCCTGTCGCCTCTGAGGAACAAGGAGTTTCGCCATGCGTTGCCAGTTGTTGTTGCTCCTCGCGCTAGTGGCCTGTTCACCGGCCTGGGCGAAAAAAGTCGACCTCGATTACCAGGTGCGTCTGCTGCCTGCCAATGGCCAGGCCGAAGTGCGCCTGACCCTGGCTGAAGGCAGTGCCGTGCGCAGCCTGGATTTCGACTTGGGCAAGGCTGGCGCCTACAGTGGCTTCCAGGCCGATGGCCAGTGGCAGCAGCAGGGCGAGCGCGGGGTATGGCACCCGGCGACGGGCAAGACCAGCCTCAGCTACCGGGTAAAGCTTGACCAGAAGCTGCGCAGCGGCGCCTACTCCACGCGCATCACCTCGCATTGGGCGCTGTTCCTCGGCGATCAGCTGGTGCCGCCTGCGCGCCTCGACCAGCAGGACGGTACCGAGCTGGTGGCGCGCCTGACCGTCGACTTGCCAGAAGGCTGGAAGAGCATCGAAACGTCCTGGCCACGCATCGGCAAGGATAAGTTCCGTATCGACAACGTGTCCCGCCTGTTCGACCGCCCGACCGGCTGGATGCTGGCGGGCGACCTTGGCAGCCGCCGTGCCCGCCTGGGCGAGACCGAGGTGACCGTGGCCGCGCCAGTGGGGCAGGGCATGCGGCGGATGGACAGCCTGACCCTGCTGACCTTCGTCTGGCCGCAGCTGCAGGCGGTGTTCCCGCGCAACCCGGCCAAGCTGCTGCTGGTTGGCGCCCGCGATGGCATGTGGCGCGGGGCGACGGCGGCCGATGGTTCGATCTACCTGCATAGCAGCCGGCCGATGGTCAGCGAGCGTGGCAGCAGCCCGCTGCTGCGCGAGCTGGTGCAGCTGTTTGCGCAGATTCGTGTGCGAGACAACAGCGACTGGCTGGGCCAGGGCCTGACCGAGTACTACGCCACCGAGCTGTTGCGCCGTGCCGGAGGCATCAGCGACGACCGTTACGAGGTATGGCAGGCTCGCTTGCAGAAGCAGGGCGGCAAGGTCACCCAGCTGCGTGCCGAGCACGCAAGCCCCGCGCAAGTGGCCCGTGGGGTGATGTTGCTGCAGGCGCTGGACAAGGAAATCCGCATCCATACCCAGGCCAAGCGGTCGCTGGACGACGTCACCCGGGCACTGATGCGCCTGCCCAGCGTGAGCACAGAAGAGTTCGTGCAGATCAGCGAGAACGTGCTGGGGCGTCGCTCCGACGTCCTGCAGAGCAAGGCCCTGCGCTAGCCTGCACTGGCCTCTTCGCGGGTAAACCCGCTCCCACAGTGACCCCAACAGTTCTTGAAATCTGTTGTGAACCTGTGGGAGCGGGTTTACCCGCGAAGAGGCCGGCACAAGCATCACAAGACTCAGCTGCCAGTCAACGGATCTTTCCCGGTCACGGTTACCCCACGGGTAGCCGCCTCGGCACTCGCCCTGAGCACCTCAAGCTCCGCCGCACTGCGCTGTATATCCGAGCGCAAGCGCTGATACTCCTGCCGATGCCTCAGCCACCAGGCCTTGGTCGAACAATGCCCGCTGACCCCACGGGCCACCGCCAGGCCGCCCACCACCATCTGCAACAGCCCGATCAGGCCGCCGTGGCGCAGCCCCTTGCTGAACATCAGTGCGCCGCCGGCCAGTGAGCCGGCGCGTTCCAGGCCATGGACATTGTGCTCCCGCGACCCCGCGGCGGAATGGATATCGAGCATGGCAAGCCCTCCTTGTGGAATGTAAGCAAGTGACCCGACCACGGCAGCCAGCGTTCATTCGCCGTGCCGGGCGGTCGCGAAGGCTCTGCCATGGGCCTTGCGTGCGTGTCGATGTCTGGTCCGGTCAATTGCTGGGTGGATACCGGCAACTGAAGCTTGCTCATGCAGGATTAACTGGTCCCCGCGCGAAGCTCATCCACGCTGGGTTTCGATCCAGGAGCGTCCCCCTCCACAAAAGAACAACAGCAGGGGTCAGGATGACCATGACAAGCGCGAGTGGCGCCGGCAATCGCTGCGTCGCCGGATACCCAGCATGGAACTGGCCCCGGGCGCGGTGGTGGACGAACTTGAAGGACTGGAAGCTGGGCGATCCGCTCGGCCCGCAAAACCGCCTGGGCGCGATGGTCAGCAAGTCGCACTTCGAGAAGGTGAAGTCGTATCTGGAATACGCTGCCGAGCAGAAACTCAGCATCGTTCAGGGGGGCGAGACCGAGGAAGGTGTGTTCGTGCAGCCGACCATCGTCGACAACGTTGGCCGCGACAACAAATTGTTCGTCGAGGAAATCGTTGGGCCGGTGCTGCGCGTGACCCGCTTCGAAACCCTGGATGAGGCCATCGAGTTGGCCAACGACACCGTTTGCGGCCTGGCCGCTTCGGCTTACACCGGCAGCCTGCGCAATGCGCTGCGCCTGTCGCGTGAAATCCGTGCGGGCGTGGTGTCGGTCAACTGCTTCGGTGAAGGTGATGTGACGACGCCGTTCGGTGGCTACAAGGAGTCTGGCTTCGGTGGGCGCGACAAGTCCATCTGGGCCCACGACCAGTACACGGAGCTGAAGACCATCTGGATCAACGCTTCGTGACCTGAGCAAGACCGGTGCTGTTCTGACGGAGCTCAGCACCAGCCGGCCGTCTTGCGATGGCAGGGCCGGCCTCTTCGCGGGTAAACCCGCTCCCACAGGAACTGCACAAGCCTTGAAGTCTGTGAGTTCCCTGTGGGAGCGGGTTCACCCGCGAAGAGGCCGGCTCTGCCAACGCAAGGCGGCCTTTTTATTTGAATTTGGGCCCAGATCGGGTATTCAAGCCCTTGGCCATGCGGTCATACAGCACCACGTTCACCGTCGCTGCCAGGTTCATGCAGCCTTCGGTGGGGATGTAGATGGTCTCTTCGCACCACCCGCGCACTGCCTCGCTCAACGAGCCATCCTCAGGCCCGAAGATATAGATCGCCCGGTCCGGGTGGGTGTATTCCGGCAGCGGCCGTGCACCGTCCACCAGCTCCACCGCCACCGGCGTGCAGCCCAGGGGAATGATGCGCTGCAGGTCGTCGATGCCGATCAGCGGTATGTCGTAGTGCACCCGCTTGGTGTCGGTGACGAAGTCACGTGCGCGCTCGTAGCGCTTGCCGGTGTAGAACACCGAGTTGACGCCGTAGCAACCCGCTGCGCGCATCACCGAACCGACGTTCTCCGCAGACTTGGGGTTGAACAGGCCGATGCAGCTGTACCGTTTGTTTGCCACGTGCCGGGGCCCTTCTCGAAAAAAGAGCGCGATTATACGGGCTTGCCGGCAGCAGCGGGGTTTTGCACCGACAGGAGTCGTGACGGTCAGTCTTTTTTCAGCATGCCCGCCAGCCCGGCGAACGGGTTGTGGGTGGCCTTGGCGATGCTCGGGGTGCTGGTCGAGCCTTCGCTGAAGTACTGCTGGTCGGTGTAGCGCGAGTGTTCGTTGTCGTGGCAGTACAGGCACAGCAACTCCCAGTTGGAGCCGTCCTGCGGGTTGTTGTCGTGGTTATGGTCACGGTGGTGCACGGTCAGCTCGCTCAGGCGCTTGCCGGCGAACTCGCGGGCGCAGCGGCCGCACACGTGCGGGTACATTCTCAGGGCTTTGTCGCGGTAGCCCATCTCCTTGTCGCGCTTGGCGTCGGCGAGGATGCGGTCGAGGCGGGCGGTGGCGGCGGAGGTGGAAGCCGAACTCATGGTGTTTCCTTTGTTCTGATCAGGCAGGTGACGGTTATGCCCTTGAGTCTAGCGCGCTTGCGGGGCAGGCGGACAGGCGAAAACTCGAATATCGGCGTAGCCTGTACAGAGGTTCCCGACAGGAGGTTGCTGATGTTCCACGCGATCCTCGCCGCGCTGCTTGTCGCCGCCATGCCCCTGGCTGAAGCGGCGAGCACGCCACCCCGGCTCAGTACCCCGGTGCCTGGTGCACCCGGCACGCCGACGCCCACGCCTTACCCGCAGATTACCCCGAGCACGCCACCCAAGGCCTACGACAGCACGCCGGGCGCGCCACTGTTGCCGCCGATGCCGGTGCCAGGCCCGCCCAAGGATCAGGACTTGCCTGGTTTGCGCCAGGAGCTGCCGAAACCGCCTGCGCAAGATGATTAGAGAGAGTTCTGCGCCAGCGAGATCGAGCGCCGCCCGCGCGGCGCATCGTGGATAAATCCGCTCCTGCATGTGTTGCAACGTGACCACGCCTGTGAGGCCATGTCTGTCAGCCGGTTTACACGGCTCAAGTCACGCGCCAAGGCGGGCAACCATGGCGTAACAGGTTCGGCACGATGCAACGGATGTAGGAGCGGATTTATCCGCGATGCGCCGCGCGGGCGGCGCTCGATCTCACAGGCGCAGAACACTCAACGGCGAACTTCGGAAACTCACTTCACCCCCAACTCGCCAAACACAAACGCATATTCCAGCGCCACATCACGCAACCCCTGGTAACGGCCGCTCATCCCGCCATGCCCAGCCCCCATCTCGGTCTTGAGCAGCAGCAGGTTGTCGTCGGTCTTGCGGGTACGCAGACGCGCCACCCACTTGGCCGCCTCCCAGTACTGCACCCGGCTGTCGTTGTAGCCGGCCACCACCAGCATGGCCGGGTAGGCCTGGGCGCTGACGTTCTCGTAAGGTGCATAGGCCTTGATGCGTGCGTACACCTCAGGTTCTTCGGGGTTGCCCCATTCGTCATATTCGGTGACGGTCAACGGCAGCTCGGGGTCGAGCATGGTGTTGAGCACGTCGACGAACGGTACCTCGGCGATGGCGCAGCGGAACAGCTCCGGGCGCAGGTTGAGCACCGCGCCCATCAGCAGGCCGCCGGCGCTACCGCCGCTGATGGCCAGGCGATCCGGTGCAGTCACACCCTGGGCGATCAGGTGTTCGGCGCAGGCAATGAAGTCGCTGAAGGTGTTGTACTTGTGTTCCTGCTTGCCGGCGCGGTACCAGGCCTCACCCAGCTCGCCGCCGCCGCGCACATGGGCGATGGCGAAAGCCACGCCGCGCTGCAGCAGGCTCAGTCGGGCGTGGGAGAACCACGGGTCGAGGCTTTCACCGTAGGCGCCGTAACCATACAGGTAGAGCGGCACGGTCTTGTCTTGGTCTTCGCGGCGGCGCACCAGGCTGATCGGCACTTGGGTGCCGTCCGCCGCGGTGGCCCACAGGCGCTGGCTGACGTAGTCGTCGGCGTCGAACTGGCCGAGCACCGGAGTCTGCTTGAGGACTTCCTGGGCACCCGTGGCCAGCTCCAGCTGGCGCACTTGGGCCGGGCGGTTGAGCGCTTCGTAACGCAGGCGCACGCGGCGGCTGGCGAACTCCAGGCTGTCCTGCACGTACAGGCTATAGGCCGCATCGGGCAATTCGACCCGGTAGGGGGCCAACCCTTGCGGGCGTACTTCGATGATCGGCAGGCCGCCTTCACGCAGGCTCAGGGTCAGCGCGTCGGCATTCAGGCTCAGGCCTTCGAGCATGATGTCGTCGCGGTGCGGCACCAACACCTGCCACTGGTCGCGGCTGGGTAGCGGGGCGACCGGTGCATGGTACAGGGCAAAGTTGATGCCCTCCTGGTTGCTGCGGATGAACCAGCGCCATTGGCCATCGAGCTGGCCGTGATCAGGGAAGTACTCGTGGCCTTCGACCCGTGGCGCCAGGCAGGTGAACGCCGCCTGTGGTGTTTCGGCGTCGAGCACCCAGGCTTCGCTGGTGGTCTTGCTGTTGAGCAGCAACACCAGCTGGCGTTCGGAGCTGGTGCGGTAGCAGTGCAGGAAGAAACGGCCGTCAGGCTCTTCGAACACGGTGCTGGCGTCAGCCGCGCCGAGGGTGTGGCGGCGCAAGCGCCAGGGGCGGTGGGTATCGTCCAGTTCGGCGAAGAACAGCGTCTGGCTGTCGTTGGCCCAGGTCATGCTGCCGTCGCAGTCGTCAAAGGGCAGGGCGGTCAGGTTGCCGCTGGTCAGGTCCTTGACGTAAAGGGTGTAGATTTCGTCGCCGCTGGTGTCGAGGCTATAGGCCAGCAGGCGGTGGTCGGGGCTGACATTGAACGTGCCCAGCGACAGGAAGCCGCCGTTGGCCAGGGCGTTGGGGTCGAGCAGCAGTTGTTCCTGGCTTTCATCGACCGTGTTGGAATCGTCCGCCGGGCGGGGGCAGCGGTAGTGACGTGGGTATTCGTCACCTGCCGTGGTGCGGGTGTAGTACAGGTACGGGCCCCAGGGCGAGGGCAGCGACAGGTCGGTTTCCAGGATGCGGCCCTTGATCTCTTCGAACAGCTGCTCGCGCAGCGCTGCCTGGTCGGCCAGGCAGGCCTCCTGGTAGGCGTTTTCCGCCTGCAGGTAATCGAGCACTTCCTGGGTGTCGCGCTGTTGCAGCCAGGCATAGGGATCGGTGGCCTGGTCCTGGCGGGCAATGGGGGGCTGGGGCTTGGTTGGCATCGGGGATCTCTTGACCGGGACAGGGAGACGCTGTTTGCGCCCTGAAAAGTGTTTATCATAGGCATCTCTTTGCCTGGCTTGCACGAACCACCATGATCGAGAATGACTACACCTTCGCCTGGGGCCTCTACGCTGTCGCCGCGCTGGGCTGCCTGCTGGTGGGCTTCAAGCTCACCGGCTGGATGTGGCGCTGGCTGCGTGAACCACTGCGGGTGATCCTGGCGGTGCTGCTGCTGACGCCGACCATCGTCGACCCGGGCAAGGACATCTTCGCCCCGGCGATCGCCATCACCGCCCTGGACCTGGCCTTCAAGGTCGGCAACAACGCCTGGCGGGCGATTTCCGATTTTGCCATGTACGGCATGATCGCCTTCGTCTTGTACATCGTCTTCGTGCTGATCCGCTGGCCGCTGGAAAAGCGCGCCCGCGAGCGCCGCGCGCAGGCTGAAGCCGCCGCCGAGCGCCGTGTGGCCGAGGACAATGCAGTCACGGCCGGCGCACCAATGGCTGCCGAGCGCCATGACCGTTACCGCGACGACCCGCCACCTGCCGCGCCCAGCGGCGGCCGTGGCCGGGTCGAACCACGCCTGTAAGCGGAGACACCCCCATGTGCGAACTGCTGGGCATGAGTGCCAACGTCCCCACCGACATCGTTTTCAGCTTTACCGGCCTGATGCAGCGTGGCGGGCGCACCGGCCCGCACCGTGACGGCTGGGGCATCGGCTTCTACGAGGGGCGTGGCCTGCGCCTGTTCCAGGACCCGGCCGCAAGCAGCGAGTCGGAAGTCGCCAACCTGGTGCAGCGCTATCCGATCAAGAGCGAAGTGGTGATCGGTCATATACGCCAGGCCAACGTCGGCCGCGTGTGCCTGTCCAACACGCACCCGTTCGTCCGCGAAATGTGGGGCCGCAACTGGTGTTTCGCGCACAACGGCCAGCTTGGCGAGTTCAAGGGTGAAGCGACCTTCTATCGCCCGGTGGGCGATACCGACAGCGAAGCGGCCTTCTGCGATCTGCTCAACCGCATCCGCGCGGCCTTCCCGGAGCCGGTCGAGGTTGAACAGCTGCTGCCAGTGCTGGTCGAAGCCTGTGCCGAGTATCGCGGCAAGGGCGTGTTCAACTGCCTGCTCAGCGATGGCGACTGGCTGTTCTGCTTCTGCTCGACCAAGCTGGTACACATTACCCGGCGTGCGCCATTTGGCGCAGCTCGGTTGAAGGATGTAGACCTGATCGTCGATTTTCACACCGAAACCACGCCTAATGACGTGGTCACGGTAATCGCCACCGAAGCCTTGACCGAGAACGAGACCTGGCGGCGCTACGAGCCCGGCCAATGGGCCCTGTGGCGGCACGGAGAGTGCGTTTCGCAAGGCCAGAGCTAAGGACGCTGCATGTTCAGAAGTTACCTGCGGTTGCTGCTGTTCACCTTCGGCCTGCTGGCCGGTATCCAGGTGCCTGGGCTGGTCAAGGACTACAGCCAGCGGGCCGAGGCGCACCTGTTCGAATCGCGCCAGGCGCTGGATGGCTTCAAGCAGACCGCCGAGCGCTTCTTCAAGGGTGATCTGCAGGCCCTGGTGCGGCATTACCGGGACAGTGACGACCCGGTGTTCCTCAGCGATGCCAACAGCATCGAGAGCCTGCTGATTCGCAATCAGTTGCTGGAAAACGAGTGGCTGGCGCTGCAAGGGTCCTGGCTGAGCCGGACTTGGCATGTGCTGGTGCAACCGGATGCGCAGCTGCGCGAAGAGACACTCAAGGGCTACAGCTATCAGATTCTGCTGGTGCCTGAGGCGATTGGCTGGGGCGTCGGGGCCGGGTTTGTGCTGGCTTTCGTGGTCGAGAGCCTGTTGCTCGGGATTGGCTGGGTGATCCTTGGCGGGCGGCGGCGTGGGGCAGTGAAAGAGAGCTGGCGCTGAGGGCTTGCCTCAAATCTTGCGGCGCCTGGGAAATCGAGCGCCGCCCGCGCGGCGCATCGCGGATAAATCCGCTCCTACATTTGTTGCAACGTGCCGAACCTGTTACGCCATGGTTGTCAGCCTTGGCGCATGACTTGAGCCCTACGAACAGGCTGACAACCATGGCCTGACAGGCATGGCCACGTTGCAACAAATGTAGGAGCGGATTTATCCGCGATGCGCCGCGTGGGCGGCGCTCGATCCCACAGGCGCAGAAAACCTAACGGCGAACATCTACGAAACCAGCACTATCCGCTGCCCCCCCACATCCCGCGCATACCGCTCCAGCACCTGCCGGCACACGCCGACCACCTCATCCACCAACGCCACCCCTGTCTGCCAGGCCACCACCAGCTCCAGGCTCGGTGGCGGCTGCAAGCCTTCCAGCAACACCAGCTCACCGCGGCTCAACTCCGCATCCACCAACGCCGGTGGCAAGGCACCAACCCCGAAGCCATCGCGCAGCAGTCGGGTGATGGCCGCCACCGAGTTCACGCAGTTCAGTCGCGGCGCCTCGGCGCCGGCGCCCTGCAACAGGCTGAGTACCTCCTGGTGCGGCCGCGAGTTCTTCGAGAAGGTAACAATCCGCTCGCGCCCCAGTTCGGCCAGCGAGGCGAAGTCACGGTGGTACACGGAACCCGCCGCCACCACCCAACCCATCGGGTAGCGCGCCAGGTCCTGGCTGCGGATCGATTGTTCGCGCAGCAGGTCGGTCTGCAGGATCACGTCCAGGAAGCCCTTCTGCAACTGCTCGCGCAGGTTCAGCGCGGTGTCGGCGACCAGTTCGATTTCCACCTGCGGGTAGCGCTCTGTCAGTTCCGCCACCAGCGCGCTCATCCAGGTGTGGATCACCGTGTCCATCACGCCGACGCGAATGCGCCCGACCTTGGCCCGGTCGTTATCCAGCGACTGCTTCATGGCCTTGGCCGTGTCGAGCATGCGCTCGGCGTACTCCAGCACTTTGCTGCCCTCTGGTGTCAGGCTGACGCCGCGGGAGTCGCGCAGCAGCAGTTTCACCCCAAGGTCGGCCTCCAGCGCGGCAATGCGGCTGGACACCGAGGCCTGGGTGGTGAACAGCTTGTCTGCAGTCAGGCGGAAGCTCTTGAGCCGGGCGACCCAGACGAAGGTTTCGAGGAAGCGAAGGTTCATGATCAGTTTTTCTTGTTCCAGACCGGCGGTTTTTCTCGTTGGACTCAGGCGGCACAGCCTCTGAACATGACGCCCAGGCCGCGACGCCCGACGTCGCCCATAAAACAATACCAACAAGCCGAGGCAAGCATGAACCCAAGCGGCGTGCAGCAGCAGGTGCAATCCCCTCCTTCGACCGGGCCGTTCGCCTGGTACCGTGACATCGACCAACAGCAACGGCGCACATTCTGGAGCTGCAAGATCGGCTATGGCCTGGACGGCATGGACACGCAGATGCTCAGTTTCGTCATCCCGACGCTGATCATGTTGTGGGGCATCAGTACCGCCGAAGCCGGGCTGATCCACACCAGCACGCTGATCGCCTCGGCCGTCGGCGGCTGGGTTGCCGGCATCCTCTCCGACCGCATCGGCCGCGTGCGCACCCTGCAACTGACGGTGTTGTGGTTCGCCTTCTTCACCTTCCTCTGCGGCTTTGCCCAGAACTATGAGCAGCTGCTGATCGCCCGCACCCTGATGGGCTTCGGTTTCGGCGGTGAATGGACCGCCGGCGCAGTGTTGATCGGCGAGGTGATCCGTGCCCAGGACCGCGGCAAGGCGGTGGGCATGGTGCAGTCGGGCTGGGCCATCGGCTGGGGCTTGACGGCGATCCTGTATGCGCTGCTGTTCTCCTGGCTGCCGCCCGAGCAGGCCTGGCGTGCGCTGTTCTTGCTCGGCCTGGTACCGGCAATCTTCGTGATCTTCGTTCGCCGGCTGGTCAAGGACCCTGAGGTGTATCGCCAGGCCAAGGCGGGGGAGAGTGCTGAGGCCCCGTCGCATTTCTACGAGATCTTCGCCCCCGGCATGCTCTGGACCACCGTGCGTGCGTCCCTGCTGACCACCGGTGCGCTGGGTGGCTACTACGCCATCACTTCGTGGCTGCCGACCTTCCTCAAGAACGAGCGCGGCCTGAGCGTGCTGGGCACCGGCGGCTATCTGGCGATGGTGATCATCGGTTCCTACATCGGCTATGTGGTCAGCGCGTACCTGTCCGACCTGCTGGGGCGCAAGAAGAACTTCATCCTGTTCGCCGTAGGGTCGTTCATCATCGTGCTGCTGTACACGCAGATGCCGGTCAGCGATGGCGTGATGCTGTGGCTTGGCTTCCCGCTGGGCTTCTTCGCCTCAGGCATCTTCAGCGGCATGGGCGCGTTTCTGACCGAACTGTTCCCCACCCGAGTGCGTGGCTCGGGGCAGGGCTTCTGCTACAACATCGGCAAAGTCATCGCCGCCCTGTTCCCGCTGCTGATCGGCCTGCTTGGCGAGAAGATCCCCCTGGGCCTGGGCATCGGCGTGTTCTCTGCGGTGTCGTATGGCGTGGTGATCGTGGCGGCGTTGAGCCTGCCGGAAACACGCGGCAAACAACTTCAGGCGCGCTAAGGTAGGCCTATGAACATCGACACGGGAGCACGTCAGGTGAAACCCCTGCTACTCAATTGCGACATGGGCGAGAGTTACGGCAGCTGGCGCATGGGCCTGGATGCCGAGGTGATGCCCTACATCGACTGCGCCAACATCGCCTGCGGCTACCACGCTGGCGACCCGAGCATCATGCGCCGCACCGTGGCCATGGCGCTGGAGCACGGCGTGACCATCGGCGCGCACCCGGCCTACCCGGACCTGGTCGGTTTCGGCCGCCGCTCCATGGCCTGCAGCGCTGAAGAAATCCGCGACATGCTGCATTACCAGATCGGCGCCCTGGACGGTATCTGCAACGTGCTCGGCGGGCGCGTGGCTTACGTGAAGCCCCACGGCGCACTGTACAACGACATGATGGCCGACCCGCTCAAGCTGCGCACCGTGCTGGAAGCTGTGGCGGCCTATGGCAGTGGCCTGCCGCTGATGCTCATGGCCACAGCCGACAATAGCGCGGCCCAGGCCCTGGGCGATGAAATCGGCGTGCCGCTGTGGTTCGAGGCCTTCGCCGACCGTGCCTACACCGCCAGCGGCCACCTGGTTTCGCGGCGTCTGCCGGGGGCAGTGCACCATGAGCCGGCGCTAGTGGTGGAGCAGGCCCTGCGCCTGGCCCGCAGCGAAGCACTGGTGGCGGATGATGGCAGCGCGTTGAAGCTTGCCGCCAGCACCCTCTGCGTGCACGGCGACAACGACAGTTCGGTGGCGGCCGTGCGGCAGATCCGCCAGGCCCTCGATGCGCTGGAGGCGCGATGAAGCTGCGTATCGAAACCGTCGCCATCGACAGCCTGATGGTGCGCCTGTTCGACCGTATCGACGAAGCCAACATGCCCTGGATGCTCGCCGCCAGCCAGCGCCTGAGCGCGGCGTTCGGCGTGCACCTGGTGGACCTGGTGCCGTCCTACACCACGCTGATGCTGCAATCTGACCTGCCACCAGGCGAGGCGAAGGCGCTGATCGGCCAGGCGCTTGGTGGCTTGCAGCCGGATACCGGCAACGGTGGCCGGCGCCATGAAATCCCGGTGTGGTACGACGCCAGCGTCGGCCCGGAACTGCCCGTGCTGGCAGCCCGCAGCGGGCTGAGCGAAGACGAGGTGGTCCGCTTGCACAGCGAACGTGAATACCCGGTGTTCGCCCTTGGCTTCGCCCCAGGTTTCGGCTTCATGGGGCTGGTTGACGAGCGCCTGGCCAGCCCGCGCCTGAGCACCCCGCGCAAGCGTGTGGCGGCCGGCAGCGTTGGTATCGCCGAACGCCAGACGGCGGCATATCCTGCGGTGTCGCCGGGTGGCTGGAACCTGATCGGGCGTACACCGGTGCGCCTGTTCGACCGCGAGCGTGAGGGTTACAGCTTGCTGCAGCCGGGCGACCGAGTGCGCTTCGTGGCGGTGTCGCGGGCCGAGTTCGTGGCCTTGGGCGGTGACGTGGAGATGCAGGCATGAAGCAGTTGAAAATCGAGGCCAGCACCGCATTGTGCCAGTTGCAGGACACCGGGCGCTTTGGCGTGCGCCACCTGGGTGTGACCCAGGGTGGGGCGCTGGACTGGGTAGCGATGCATTGGGCCAACTGGCTGCTGGGTAACCCGCTGGGGGCGCCCGTGGTCGAGGTGGCACTGGGTGGTTTTGCCCTGGTGGCCGAGCAGGACTGCGTGCTGGCGCTGGCCGGGGCCGACCTGGATGCGCGGGTGGATGATCAGCCATTGCTGCCATGGCGCAGCTTCGGCTTGGCCAAAGGGCAACGCTTGACCCTGAAGCAGCCAAAGCAGGGTGTGCGGGCGTATCTGGCAGCGCCGGGCGGGTTCCTTGGTGAGGATGTGCTGGGCAGCTGCGCCACGGTCGTGCGCGAGGCGCTGGGCGGTATTGATGGACGAGGCAAGGCACTTGAGAAAGGCCAGGGTCTGACCTTTGTCGGCGACGCGCCGTCCCTGCGCGAGGTGCCAGCTACCTTGCGTCCGAGCTATCCGCAAAAACCGGTGCTCGACCTGGTGATGGGCGCGCAGATCGGTGACTTCAGCGGGACCAGCCTGTTCGAGGCGTTCAACCGAGACTGGACGCTGGACAGCCGGGCCGACCGCATGGGTATCCGGTTGCTGGGGCCGCAGTTGGTCTACCAGGGCGCGCCGATGATTTCCGAAGGGATTCCGCTGGGGGCGGTGCAGGTGCCGCCGGACGGTCAGCCTATCGTGCTGCTCAATGATCGGCAGACCATTGGCGGCTATCCGCGATTGGGGGCTTTGACGCCGTTGGCGTTGGCGCAGCTGGCGCAGTGCATGCCGGGGGCGGTGGTGCGGTTCAGGGCAGTGGTGCAGGACGAGGCCTGGCGGGAGCAGCAGCTTTACCTGGGCCGTTGGCAATAAGGCTACAGGCCTCTTCGCGGGTGAACCCGCTCCCACAGGTACGGCAGGCCATTGTGGGAGCCTATCGTGCTGCTCAATGATCGGCAGACCATTGGCGGCTATCCGCGATTGGGGGCTTTGACGCCGTTGGCGTTGGCGCAGCTGGCGCAGTGCATGCCGGGGGCGGTGGTGCGGTTCAGGGCAGTGGTGCAGGACGAGGCCTGGCGGGAGCAGCAGCTTTACCTGGCCGTTGGCAATAAGGCTACAGGCCTCTTCGCGGGTGAACCCGCTCCCACAGGTACGGCGCAGGCCATTGTGGGAGCGGGTTTACCCGCGAAGAGGCCAGGACAGGCAATATCACTTGGACAGGTAACGCATCCCTTCTTCCAACCCCTGCAAGGTCAGCGGATACATTTTGCCCTCGATCAGGTCACGCACCAGGTGCGTAGACGCCGTGTAGTCCCAGGCCTGCTTCGGATAAGGGTTGATCCAGATGACTTTCTTGAATTTCTCCATGAAGCGCTGAATCCACACATACCCGGCTTCTTCATTCCAGTGCTCCACGCTGCCACCCGGCTGGGTGATCTCGTAGGGCGCCATGGCTGCGTCACCGACGAATACCACCTTGTAGTCATCGCCGTACTTGTGCAGCAAGTCGAAGGTGGAGAAGCGCTCTGATGTACGCCGCAGGTTGTTCTTCCACACCGACTCATAAACGCAGTTGTGGAAGTAGTAATACTCCAGGTGCTTGAACTCGGTCTTGCAGGCCGAGAACAACTCTTCGCAGACCTTGACGTGGGCGTCCATCGAACCGCCGATGTCGAACAGCAACAGCAGCTTTACTGTGTTGCGCCGCTCCGGGCGCATCTGGATGTTCAGCAGCCCGGCGTCACGCGCGGTGTGGTCGATGGTGCCGTCGATGTCCAGCTCTTCGGCGGCGCCTTCGCGGGCGAACTTGCGCAGGCGGCGCAGGGCCAGCTTGATGTTGCGCGTACCCAGCTCGACCTGGTCGTCGAGGTTCTTGTACTCGCGCTGGTCCCAGACCTTGACCGCCTTGCCCTGGCGCTTGCCGGCCTCGCCGACGCGGATGCCTTCGGGGTTGAAACCGCCCGAACCGAACGGGCTGGTGCCGCCGGTGCCGATCCACTTGTTGCCGCCAGCGTGGCGTTCCTTTTGCTCTTCGAGGCGTTTCTTGAATTCTTCGATCAGCTTGTCCAGGCCGCCGAGGGACTGGATCTGCGCACGCTCTTCGTCGCTCAGCGAGCGCTCGAACTCCTTGCGCAGCCATTCATCGGGGATCAGCGCCTCGAGGTGCTGGTCGAGGTTTTCCAGGCCCTTGAAGTAGGCGGCGAAGGCACGGTCGAACTTGTCGAAGTGGCGCTCGTCCTTCACCAGGATGGCGCGGGCCAGGTAATAGAAGGCGTCCATGTCGGCAAACACCACGCCTTTTTGCATGGCGTGGTGCAGGTCGAGCAGTTCGCGCACCGATACCGGCACCTTCGCCGCGCGCATTTCATTGAACAGGTTGAGCAGCATGGCCCGGCTCCTGTCAGCGGTTGCCGCGCCGGCTCATGAAGGCCAGGCGCTCGAGCAGCGTCACGTCCTGCTCGTTCTTCACCAGGGCGCCAGCCAACGGCGGGATGGCCTTGGTCGGGTCGCGTTCGCGCAGCACGGCTTCGCCGATATTGTCGGCCATCAGCAGCTTGAGCCAGTCGACCAGTTCGGAGGTGGACGGTTTCTTCTTCAGGCCCGGTACCTTGCGCACGTCGAAGAACACGTCCAGCGCCTCGCTGACCAGCGACTGGCTGATGTTCGGGTAGTGCACGTCGACGATCTGCTGCAGGGTGCTGCGGTCAGGGAAGGCGATGTAGTGGAAGAAGCAGCGGCGCAGGAAGGCGTCGGGCAGCTCTTTTTCGTTGTTGGAGGTAATGATGATGATCGGGCGTTGCTTGGCCTTGATGGTCTCGTCGATTTCGTAGACGTAGAACTCCATCTTGTCGAGTTCTTGCAGCAGGTCGTTGGGGAACTCGATGTCAGCCTTGTCGATCTCGTCGATCAGCAGGATCACCCGCTCGTCGGCCTCGAAGGCCTCCCACAGCTTGCCCTTCTTCAGGTAGTTGCGCACGTCGTGGACCTTGTCCACGCCCAGCTGCGAGTCGCGCAGGCGGCTGACCGCATCGTACTCGTAGAGGCCCTGATGAGCCTTGGTGGTGGACTTGATGTGCCAGGTGATCAGGCGTGCGCCGAACGAAGCGGCGAGCTGCTCGGCGAGCATGGTCTTGCCAGTGCCAGGCTCGCCCTTGACCAGCAGCGGGCGTTCGAGGGTGATGGCCGCGTTTACCGCCAGTTTCAGGTCGTCTGTGGCGACGTAGTCGCGGGTGCCTTCGAACTTCATGGGTCTGTCCTCTGCCGGGTGCCTGTGCCGGCCTCTGCGCGGATAAACCCGCTCCCACAGGTACGGCACAGAATTCAAGTCTTGTGCAATCCGTGTGGCAGCGGGTTTACCCGCGAAAGGGCCGGTACTGACAATACATGTTCTTAATTTGTTTCCGACTATAACGCGGGCTTGGGCGGCTGGAAACGCAGACCGGGTATTCAGTCCCTGAATGGCCCGTCACGGATTTTCAGTCAGCCTTGGGCGGGGGCTGTTCATAGCGGGCATTGAACGCCTGGATGAAGCCATTGCGCAGGATCTGCAAGAACGCCTCGAAGGCACTGATGTCCTGCTTGTGCACGCTGCCACTCAGTTCGACGCGGGTGGCGAACTGGTTCTTCGGCTGGTTCTTCAGCACCGTCTCGCTGGCCCCTACCAGCGCCTCCCAGACCGAGCGGAAGATGTTCTTGTTCTTGTTCTCCACGTCCTGCTGCCAGTCGAATACATCCACATCGCGCAACAACGGCTTGATGTAGCCATGCAGGCGGCCGTCTTCGGCCTGGGCCTCGATGACCAGGTCGCCGTGCCCGGCATTGAAGTCGAACTTGCCGTAGGCACTGGAAAAATCGTTGAGCCTGCGCAGCTCGATGCCGGTGGCACGCAGGCGGAATTCAAAGTCGTCGAAATCACTGAAGGGGTCGAAGGTGGCGCGGCTCTCGACCTTGGCATCGCCCAGCAGCAGGGCGCTGGCGTCGAAGCTGGCATCGCGCCGGCCCTTTTCGTCGCGCACGTTGGTCAGGTTGCGGATGTTGGCATCGAGCTGCGTGGCCTTGAGGTCGACCGGCGGTTTGGAGGTGAAGTTATGAAAAGTCAGTGTGCCGTTCTCGATCTGCACGTCGTTGAGGGTGATCGGCAGCAGTTTCTCCAGCTGCTGGCGCCAGTCGGTACCGCGACCGGTCTGCGAGGCCTGCTTGCTGCCGCCGTCGACGAAGTTGAGCACAGGGCGACTGAAGGTCACCTTGGCAACCACGGCCTGGTCGTGGATCAGTGAATGCCAGCTCACCGACAGGTCGATCAGCGGCGCTTCCAGCAGCGGTACCGGGACCTTGCCGGTGGCCTTGACGATCTTCAGGCCATTGATCTGGTAGGCGCCGCGCCACCAGGCCAGGTCGACGTCGGCCACCTGGCCACGGTATTCGCCCATGTGGGCGAGTTTGTCGTTCAGGTAATCGCGCACCAGGTAGGGCAGGGCCAGCTGCAAGGCCACCAGCAGCACGATCAGGCTGGTCAGGCCAATCAACGGCCAGCGATAGCGAGCTTTCATCGCAAGGCTCTCCGTGGCGGGTTGCACGGTTGACCGCAGGTAAAGCCCGGGAGTTCGAACAGGCTTTACTGGCCACCGGGGCGGGCTTACCCTTTAAGTCTTTCCCTGTTGTTTCTCATGTTCAAGGACCCTGCCATGAGCCGTATCTTTGCAGACAACGCCCACTCCATCGGCAACACGCCGCTGGTGCAGATCAACCGCATCGCCCCGCGTGGGGTGACCATCCTGGCCAAGATCGAAGGGCGCAACCCGGGCTACTCGGTCAAGTGCCGGATTGGCGCGAGCATGGTCTGGGACGCCGAGAGCAGCGGCAAACTCAAGCCGGGCATGACCATCGTCGAGCCGACTTCGGGCAACACTGGCATCGGCCTGGCCTTCGTCGCTGCCGCCCGTGGCTACAAGCTGATCCTGACCATGCCGGCCTCCATGAGCCTGGAGCGACGCAAGGTGCTCAAGGCACTGGGGGCAGAGCTGGTGCTGACCGAACCGGCCAAGGGCATGAAAGGCGCCATCGAGAAGGCCAATGAAATCGTCGCCTCCGACCCTGCCCAGTACTTCCTGCCGGGCCAGTTCGAGAACCCGGCCAACCCGGCGATCCACGAAAAGACCACAGGGCCGGAGATCTGGAACGACACCGACGGCGCGGTCGACGTACTGGTTGCAGGCGTCGGTACCGGCGGCACCATCACTGGCGTGTCGCGCTATATCAAGCACACCCAGGGCAAGTCGATTTTGTCGGTGGCGGTCGAGCCGGTGGCTTCGCCGCTGATCAGCCAGACCCTGGCCGGTGAAGCGCTCACGCCCAGCCCGCACAAGATCCAGGGCATCGGCGCAGGCTTCGTACCGAAAAACCTCGACCTGTCGATCGTCGACCAGGTCGAGACCGTGACCGATGAAGAGTCCAAGGCCATGGCCATTCGCCTAATGCAGGAAGAAGGCATTCTCTGCGGTATTTCCTGTGGTGCGGCCATGGCAGTCGCGGTGCGCCTGGCCGAGAAACCGGAGATGCAGGGTAAGACCATCGTCGTAATCCTGCCCGACTCGGGTGAGCGGTATCTGTCCAGCATGCTGTTCAGCGACCTGTTCAGCGAGCAGGAAAACCAGCAGTAATCAGCCCTGCCGCTGATCCGGCGCAGCATTCGGCGGCTTGGTTTATTGCAAAATCTTCATGAGTGAGATCCTGCCCTGGTTGTTTTTACCGGGGCGGGATGGGTTTATGATGGCCGGATGATTTTTCTGGGAGCAGGCAGCGCTGGCCTGCGTCCCATCCAAGGAGTGTTGCATGACCTTTTCCTTCCTCGCCAAGGCAGGTGTCCTGCTGGTGTTCTTCGGCAGCGTGCTGTACGTGCACCTGCGCGGCAAGGCACGCCTGCCGGTACTGCGCCAGTTCGTCAACCATTCGGCGCTGTTCGCACCCTATAACAGTCTGATGTACCTGTTCTCCGGCGTGCCGTCCAAGCCTTACCTGGACCGCCAGCGCTTCCCTGAGCTGGACGTGCTCAAGGACAACTGGCAGGTGATCCGCGAGGAGGCCATGCGCCTGTTCGACGAGGGTTACATCCGTGCTGCCGAAAAGGACAACGACGCCGGCTTCGGTTCGTTTTTCAAGAAAGGCTGGAAGCGCTTCTACCTGAAGTGGTACGACAAGCCGCTGCCGTCTGCCGAAGCCCTGTGCCCGAAAACTGTCGAGCTGGTCAGCAGCATCCCCAATGTCAAAGGCGCGATGTTCGCCCTGCTGCCGGGCGGTAGCCACCTGAACCCGCACCGCGACCCATTTGCCGGTTCCCTGCGCTACCATCTGGGCCTGTCGACCCCAAACTCCGACGCTTGCCGCATCTATGTCGACGGCGAGGAATACGCCTGGCGTGACGGCGAGGACGTGATGTTCGACGAGACCTACGTGCACTGGGTCAAGAACGAAACCGACGTGACCCGGGTGATCCTGTTCTGTGACATCGAGCGGCCGCTGAGCAGCCCGCTGATGACCCGTATCAACCGCAAGGTCAGTGCCTTCCTCGGCCGCGCCACCGCGCCGCAGAACACCGACGACGAGCGTGTGGGCGGGATCAACCAGGCCTATGCCTGGAGCAAGCGCTTCAGCAACAAGATCAGCACCCGCGTGAAGCAGTTCAAGCGTGCCAACCCCAAGGCCTACCGCATCCTGCGGCCGGTGCTGGCGGTGGTGGTGGCTTACGTGTTGTACCGCTGGTTGTTCTAAGGCAGGTCTGGCTTCTTCGCGGGTAAACCCGCTCCCACAGGGATCGCGCAGTACTTGAAGCCTGTGCACTACCTGTGAGAGCGGCTTTACCCGCGAAGAGGCCGGAACAGGCTATTGCCCAACCCAGGATTCACCGCTATATTCCGAAACACTTCTCTTCCCTGAAGACCCGATCATGCCAGCCATCCCTTCCACCGCAAGCTTTGCCATCGCGCCAGTCGCGGGCATGGTCGTGCGTGGCAGCCAGCAGCCGGCCATGATCAGTCACTACCCACCACCTGTCAGTGGCGTCGTAGGCGGCGTAGCTCCGCCTCGTTGTGTGGTCGTACTGGGCTGATCGGCTGCTGCCGAATCCCCTCGCACCCGCAACCTACTGAACACGGTCGGCACCTTCCCTCGCTGAAGTTCACGCCCGCCGTCTGGCTTATTCGCCTTATATCAGGTGGCAATACATGTCTGTCTTCAACAAAGCATCCGTGGCCTCGGCGGCCACCACCAGCCTGTTCGTCCTGCTCTGGAGCAGCGGCGCGATCGTTTCCAAACTTGGCCTGGCCCATGCCAGCCCCTTCGCCTTCCTGCTGTTGCGCTCGGCGCTGGCCCTGACCGGCCTGCTGCTGATCGGCCCGTTGCTTGGCCTGCGCTGGCCGCGCAGCAGGGGGGCGATACTGCGTGCCTTGGGTACCGGCTGCGTGCTGCTCGGCGCCTACCAGATCTTCTACCTGTTGGCACTCAACACCCATGTCACCCCAGGCGTGATGGCCACAGTGATGGGGGTACAACCGATCCTCACCGTGGTGCTGATGGAGCGCCAGCGTTCCTGGAGCCGGCTGTTCGGGCTGACGCTGGGGCTTGGTGGGCTGGTGATGGTGGTCTACCAGGGCATCAACCTGGGCGGGGTTTCGCTGCTCGGCATGCTGTTCGCCCTGCTGGCGCTGGCCAGCATGACCTTGGGTTCGATCCTGCAGAAGCGCATCACCGACAACCCCATGGGCACACTGCCATTGCAATACATCGCAGGCTTCGCCATGTGCGCGGTGTTTGCACCGCTGCAGCCGTTGCAGGTGGCATGGACCGGCGGCTTCATCGGCGCGCTGTTGTGGATGGGGCTGGTGGTGTCGCTGCTGGCAACGCTGCTGCTGTACCGGCTCATCGCCAAGGGCAACCTCGTCAACGTCACCAGCCTGTTCTACCTGGTGCCGGCAGTGACTGCAGTGATGGATTTCCTGATCTTCGGTAACCGCCTGGCGCCGCTGAGCCTGCTGGGCATGGGGCTGATCGTGGTCGGCCTGCTGTTCGTGTTCCGCAAACCGGCCGCGCGGCTGGCTGAGGCGTAAGGCCTAGCGGAATTCTTCGGGGATGGCGTGGCGTAACACGCCTTCCTCGAAGTCCAGGGTGCCGGCTTCGCGCTGGGTCAGCAGGTAGTAGAGCAGGGTGTCGGCCGATCGCGTTGCCGGCACCTCGACTGCCAGCATCCTGACCGCTTTTTCCACTTCGCAGGTGCAACCGAACTCGATCAGGGCCGCGTGCACCTGCTCCAACGTTTCCGGTGGTTTGACCACGACCCGGAACACCGACGCTCCGGCGCTCTGCTGCAAAGCATCGAACCAGGCCTGGTCGCCTTCATTGCGGATGCTGATGATGTCGCCGGGCGCGATGCCGTAGACGTGGAAGGGGATGCTGTCGACCCGATGGCCACCTGCGACCGCTTGCGTCCACAAGCCTTCCACCGAGGCTGGTGGGTAGCCGTGTTCGTCCTGCTCCAGGCGGAACAGCACCTTTTTGTATGTGTCGCTCATGGTTCGCTTCGCCTCACATACGCGCCGGGCGTAGCACCAGCCACAGTGCCAGGGCAATCAGCACACCGCCATACACATGCGCCATCGACAAAGGCTCATCCAGCAACCACGCGCCCCACACTACGCCGAATACCGGGATGAGGAAGGTCACGGTGCTGGCCTTGACCGGACCGATCTCGGCCAGCAGGCGGAAGTACAGGATGTAGGCGAAGGCGGTGCACAGCAGGCCCAGGCCCAGCAGCGACAGCCATACCTGCCAGCCGCCCCAGCTTGCCGGTGGCTGGGTCAGGGCGCTCCAGGCGAACAGCGGGCTCATCATCAAGGTGGCGCCGAGCATGCTGCCCAAGGCCGACAGGCGGCTGTCCAGGCCGCTGATCCAGCGCCGCGCGAGGAAGCCGGCAAAGCCGTAACAGGTGGTGGCCGCCAGGCAAGCCAGGGCCCCTTGCACCAGGGCCATGTCCAGCGCGACCGGGCCAGCGCCGCTGAGGATGCCGACACCGAACAGGCCAAGAAAGATACCGCCGAGCTTGGGCAGGGTCATGGCCTCGCGGAAGAACAGCGCGCCGATGAGTACGCCCATCAGCGGCGTGGTGGCGTTGAAGATGGCCGAGTAGCCAGCGGGCAGCACTTGCGCGGCGACTGAATAGAAGGTGGCCGGGATGCCTGAGTTGATCATGCCCAGCACCAGGCAGGCGCCGAGTTTGCCGTTGAAGTTCCAGCGCACCCGGGTGGCCGCGAGGATGGCGACAAGGCCCAGGCAGGCGATGGAGACGCGGAAGAACGCGGTAGGGATGGTGCCCAGCTCCGGGGCGATGATGCGCATGAACAGGAAGCTCGCCCCCCAGACAGCGGCAAGGGTCAGCAGGCGGGCTAGGGCGATGGGGCTCACAACGGTCTCCGGGTACAGGGCAGGGCGCGAGTGTACGCCAGGCGCCGGGTGTGTTTCTTGTGCTTTCTTGCGCTGTAAACCTGTGCCGGCCTCTTCGCGGGTAAACCCGCTCCCACAGGGAGATCACTGCCTTCAAGCACTGCGCAAACCTGAGTGAGCGGGTTTACCCGCGAAGAGGCCAGTACAGGCTAAGCTCTTCATCTCACCAGGCGTGAGGTTCATCGCATGACCCAGCATTGGCCAGCCGGCGAGATCGCCCGGATGATCCTCGACGGTTTTGACGACTATCGCGAGCATTTTCGCCGCATCACCCTGGGGGCTCGCGAGCGCTTCGAGCAGGCGCGCTGGCAAGAGATTCAGCGGGCGTCGGCCGTGCGTATCAACCTTTATGAACAGAAGGTCGGCGAGGTCAACAGCTGGCTGCGTGACGGCTTCGAGGCAGACGTGCTGCTGGATGTGGAGCAGTGGCCGCTGGTGAAAAACGCCTACATCCGCCTGATCGACCCACGCCTGGACGATGAGCTGGCGGAAACCTGGTACAACTCGCTGTTCTGCAGCCTGTTCAGCCATGACCAGATCAGCGACGGCTGCATGTTCATCCACACCACCCGGCCTTCGATCCGCGCCCATGAGCGCGCTGCGCAGACCCGCACCTACACACTGGGTGCCGGCCTGAAGAGCCTGCTGCGGGCGATCTTCGCCGATTACCCGTTCGATGCGCCCTATGGCGACCTGGAAGGCGACCTCGCCCGCCTTGAGGAGCAATTGCGCGAATGCCTGCCGGACTGGGTGTGCAAGGACCCGGCCCTGACCGTGGAGCTGTTCGTGCCGGTGCTGTACCGCAACAAGGGCGCTTACCTGGTCGGCCGCTTGTACAACAGCGACGAGCAGTGGCCGCTGGTGATTGCGCTGCTGCACCGTGAAGGCCACGGCATCGAGGCCGACGCCTTGATCACCGACGAGGCCGACGTATCGATCATCTTCTCGTTCACGCGTTCGTACTTCATGGCTGACGTGCCGGTGCCAGCGGAGTTCGTCAACTTCCTCAAGCGCATTCTGCCCGGCAAGCACATTGCCGAGCTGTACACCTCGATCGGCTTCTACAAGCAGGGCAAGTCAGAGTTCTACCGCGCCCTGATCAACCACCTGGCCAGCAGCGACGACCGCTTCGTCATGGCGCCCGGGGTGCGCGGCATGGTCATGAGCGTGTTCACCCTGCCGGGCTTCAACACGGTGTTCAAGATCATCAAGGACCGCTTCTCGCCGTCCAAGACCGTCGACCGCGCCACGGTGATCGACAAATACCGGCTGGTGAAAAGCGTCGACCGGGTGGGGCGCATGGCCGATACCCAGGAGTTTGCCGATTTCCGCTTCCCGCGTGGCAAGTTCGAGCCCGAGTGCCTGGCCGAACTGCTGGAAGTCGCACCCTCGACCGTGGCGCTGGAGGGCGACACGGTGCTGGTGCGCCACTGCTGGACCGAGCGACGCATGACCCCGCTCAACCTGTACCTGGAGCAGGCCAGCGAAGGGCAAGTGCTCGAAGCCCTGGAGGACTATGGGCTGGCCATCAAGCAGCTGGCGGCGGCGAACATCTTCCCGGGTGACATGCTGCTGAAGAACTTCGGCGTCACCCGGCATGGGCGGGTGGTGTTCTACGACTATGACGAGATCAGCTTCCTCACCGAGGTGAACTTCAGGCACATCCCGCCGCCGCGCTACCCGGAGGACGAGATGTCTGGCGAGCCGTGGTATTCGATCGGGCCGCACGATGTATTCCCCGAGGAGTTCCCGCCGTTCCTGTTTGCCGATATCAGCCAGCGCCGGCTGTTCAGCCGGTTACACGGGGAGTTGTATGACGCGGATTACTGGAAGGGGCTGCAGGCGGCGATCCGCGAAGGCAAGGTGATCGACGTGTTCCCCTATCGGCGCAAGGGGCGCTGATCCTCGGCTTCCAGGCCCGGCCTCTTCGCGGGTAAACCCGCTCCCACAGGTTTTGTGCGCACGTGAGTCCAGTGTGGAATCTGTGGGAGCGGGTTTACCCGCGAAGAGGCCGGGCCTGCTGTTCACTTCACTCTTTCAGGCACTTCAACTCACTGAAATCGGTGCGCACCTTGGCCAGCCGCTCTTGCAGGTATTGGCGCTGCACCGGAGTGCTCAAGCGCAGCAAATCGATCAACAGGCTGCGTGCCTGCTGCTCGCTATTCTGATAGGCAGCGCGATACTCCGGCGTCCACAGGCTTTCCTTGCGTTGCAACAACGTCGCCATTCGCGGCTCGAAGCTCGCGTCGTTACGCTGGTTCATGGCCAGCAGCAGTTGCTGCTGCCAGTGCTGGCGGTTGGCGATCCATTGGCGGTTCTGGTCACCCAGCGCCTGCGACCAGGCCTGCACACGCTGGTGTTGGGCAGAATTGAGCTCGCCGAACCAGGTGTTCAGGCGTTTTTCCATGCGTTCGCTGCGGCGGGCGATCTGTTTGGCCAAGGGGGTGTCGACATATTGCTTTTGCCGCTCGCTGATATCGTCGCGGAAGGCATCGCGCATCTGCGCCACTTGCGCATCGCTCATGCCGCGCAGCAGCTCGGTGGCCGAGGGGGTGATTTCTTCAGCCACCCGGCCAATCGCCTGGCGTGCTTCGACCGTGCGTTGCTGCAGGGCCTGGTCGGTCACCTGGTCCTCGGCGACCATGTCGCGCACGCGGTCGAGCCAGTCGAGGTAGCCGGGCAGCTGGGTCTTGCAGTGCCAGGCCAGGTGCTCCTTCAACCGTTCGTCGAGCAAGGTCTTCTGCTCACGGTTCATCGCCATGTAGTCGCCCAGCGACCAGGGCACCAGGCGGTCGAGGTTGCGGTAGGCCAGGTCGATCCGGCTGCAGGCGGCCAGTGCCACTGTGCAGGCGATGGCGAGGAACAGGGCTTTGGACTGGCGTACAGGCATGTGCGAATCCTTGCAGTGGCTGGCCATTCGGTAGACGCAAGGGGGGCGGCGCGGTTCCGCCGAATCAGCGACCGGGCAGCGCGCTGGCTTCAGGTGTAGAATAGCCGCCTTGTCTTGAGGAACATCGGAAATGGCTCTGCTTGGGCGTTACAACAGTTTGCAAATCGTGAAACACGTGGAATTCGGCCTGTACCTGGATGGCGGCGCCGACGGCGAAATCCTGCTGCCCGGGCGTTACATCCCGAAGGACGCCGAAACCGAGGTCGACGACTGGCTGAACGTGTTCATCTACCTGGACAGCGAAGACCAGCTGATCGCCACCACCGAGAAGCCCAAGGTGCAGGTCGGCGAGTTCGCCAGCCTCAAGGTCAAAGACATCAACGGTGCCGGCATCTTCCTCGACTGGGGCCTGTCCAAGGACCTGCTGATGCCGTATTCGGAAGAATCACGCCAGCTGAAGATCGGCGACTACTGCGTGGTGCATGCCTACCTCGACAAGCGCACCCGGCGCATCACCGCCACTTCGCGTCTGGACCGCTACCTCGATCGCACGCCTGCTGACTACGCGGTCGGCCAGCCGGTGCAGTTGCTGGTGGCCGGCGAGACGCCGATGGGCTTCAAGGCCATCATCAACAACCGCCACTGGGGCCTGATCCACAAGAACGAGGTGTTCAAGTTCCTGCGTTCGGGCATGCATGTGGAAGGCTTCATCAAGGAAGTGCGCCATGACGGCAAGATCGCCCTGAGCCTGCAGCCGGTCGGCAAGGCGCTGGGCGACGACCTGCAGGAGCGCATCTTGGCGCGCCTGGATGCCGAAGGCGGGGTGTTGGCGGTGAGCGACAAGAGCGCCCCGGAAGTGATCAGCCAGATGTTCAACGTCAGCAAGGGCAACTTCAAGAAGGCCATTGGCGGGCTGTTCAAGCAAGGCCGCATCGTCATCCATGACGATCGTATCGAAAAGGCCTGATCAGGCCTGGACGAAGGTGCGGAAGTCCAGCTGCTCGCCACCCGGGCGGGTGTCGCGCAGCAGCGAGTCGCGGTCGGCGCTCAGGGCCAGGCTGATGGTCGAGCGGCGCTTGCCAGGGTTGCGCACTTCCATCTGCTCCTGGTGAGCACGCAGGAAGTTGGTTGGCACCTTCAGGTGTTGCAGCTCGTCGCTTTCCGGGGTGTGCAGCAGCAGGTTGACCCAGTCGGGCTGGCCCTTGCGCAGCAGTGCCACCGGCACCTCGAACCACCACAGGTTGCGCTTGCGGTCGAGGATGGCGAACAGGGTATTGGCGCTGGTCAGCACCGGGTTGGCCAGGGCCTGGTTGCGGCGGGCGATGGCGGCTGGTTTGTCGAGTTTCATGCAGGTTCCTGCGGGTTGACGCTTGATTAGGGCTGCATTGTGAGGGGTGGCACCGGGCCTAGCAAGGTTTACAGGCTTCTTCGCGGGCAAGCCCGCTGCCACAGGAATGTCATTGCCTTCAGGCTCTGTCACATCCCTGTGGCAGCAGGCTTGCCCGCGAAGAGGCCATCAGCCCTAACGGCTGATCGGCCTGCTCAACGCTGAAGTAGCCCCATCCGCAGTGGTCACCGTCGCAGTGAAACTCTTCAACTGGCCGATGTTCTCCAGCGCCTGAGCAAACCTTGCCTGCCCTTGCGCATCGCTATTGACCAACAGCTCCCCCAGATATTGCTCCGCCTCGGCCCCATTCGCCTGGGCATTGCCAAACACCTCGATGCGCAACAAGCTCGACACCGGCCCCTGCACCTCGCCACGCAGCACGTTGCCGTCCAGGGCGATCAGCCGTGGCGCCTGCTGGTTGTGGTTGGGCAACGGCTGGCACGGCTTCGGCTCACCCTTGGCATCGCAGATGATCGCCTGGTCCTGCTTCGGCAAATCCGCGCCGACCCCGCGTGAACCCACATACAGCGCATGGGCCTGGGCCGGCACGCCGAAGATGATGGCCCCGGTGCGCTGGTCAGGCACGCACGAGCCGCCGGCCTCGCAGCGACGGATGTCCCGGCTGTTGCCCCAGATGCGGTTGCCGGTGAGGCGCGTGGCAGTGACATCCGGCTCCGGGCGCAGGGCCACGCCGATACGGTTGCCGTGGATCAGGTTGCCGTCGAGGATGTTGCCTTCGCCGGTGACGCTGACGCCGATCGAGTTGCCGCTGAAGGTGTTTGCGCCGAGGTAGTTACGCTTGCCCCAGTTGATCTGCAAACCGTCGGAGTAGTTTTCGAAGCGGTTGCGCACCACGCTGTTGTCGTTGCCCAGCAGGATCTCGATGCCCTGGGAAGGCTCGGGGTTGGCCGCAGTGGAGCGGAACAGGTTATCGGCCACCAGGTTGAAGGCCGCGCCGCGGGTCAGCTCAAGGCCATCGCCGTTGTCGATCAGCTGGTTGCGCAGCACCTTGTTGTTGACCGTAGTGGTGGCGGTCGGGTTGCCGGCGCCGTCGTCGCCCGTGAGCATGATGCCGGCGCCGCCTTTGTTGGCAACGATGCGGTTGTCTTCGATGACGTTGCCGCTGGCACGGTTGACCAGGATGCCGATGCAGAAGTTGCGCACCTCCAGGCCGCTCAGGTGCACGCCCTGGGTATCACGCAGCACCAGCCCAGGGTTGGTGGTGGTGCGCACGTTGGTGCCGAACTGGCCGGGCAAGGCGCCGGGGCAGGTGCGCACGCCCTGGTCCTTGATATAGCCCGAGCCGTCGATGGCGATGTACTGGCCGTCACGGGCCCAGGGCAGCCCGGTGATCTGCACTGGGCCCTTGATTTCCGGCAGGGCGCGGGTTGGGCGAATCACATAGGGCGGCTTGCCCACTGCGGCGATATCAATGCGGTAGTGGCCGGGGTTCTGGTTGCTGGTTTCGATGGCCCAGCGCAGGGTGCCGGGTTGGTCATCGTCGGCATAACGCTCGACTTTCAGGGTTTCGCTGGCCGGTGCGGCGGCCAGGGCAGACAGGGGCAGCAGCGGCAGCAAAGCCGCGATCAGGGGCATAAGGCGCATCGGGGTATCCGGAAGCTGTTGTTTTTATAGGCTGTTTGCTGGCGATTCTAAGGGAGTCGCCCGGCAGTGCGCAGCGCTGCGAGGCCGATTCGGTGCGGTATTCGCCCGCAGAGTGACCGCTTGGCTTGAGTTGAGCAAAATGTTTGAAACTCCTGGCGAGGGTGCTTGGTCCACCTACTGTCGACACGGTTCTCGTGTCTCCATTTGCAGGAGATTTGCCATGAGCGGCACCAAAGACAAAGCAAAAGGCCTGGCCAACGAAGCAATGGGCAACATCAAACAAGGCGTGGGCAAGGTCACCGACAACGACAAGCTGCGCGCCGAAGGCAAGGCACAGGAGCTCAAGGGCGAAGCCCAGCAAATCAAGGGCGACGTCAAGGATGCAGTGAAAAAGCCTTGATTCTGCGCCTGCACCGGCCTCGTTGGTGAGGCCGGTGCATGTTGCCTTAGCATTTTTCCGGGCGTGGCAGGGAGCAGTACATCGACCGCGTGGTCTATTAGACTTACCCGTTGTACACATGAATCGAGCGGCGAAAGGAGACGCTATGATTTTTCCCGACCTGCGCGGGCTGCCCCTGCACCGTGTGCTGGTGCGCACCGTCAAGGAGTTCGTCGACGACGAGATGTCGACTTATGCATCCGCACTGGCCTACCAGATGCTGTTCTCGCTGTTCCCCTTCATCCTGTTCCTGATCGCCCTGATCGGCTTCCTGCACCTCCCAGACTTCTTTACCTGGTTGCGCTTGCAGTCGGAACTAGTGCTGCCACCCCAAGCGCTGGAGCAGGTAAACCCGGTGATCGACCAGTTGCAACAGTCCAAGGGCGGGCTGTTGTCGGTGGGTATCGTCATCGCGCTGTGGACTGCCTCGGCGGGTGTGCGCCTGATGATGAGCGCGATGAACGCCGCCTACGACGTGCCCGAAGGACGAGCGGTGTGGAAGCGCATCCCGCTGTCGATCTTCTATACCGTCGGTATTGCCGGCATGTTGCTGGTGGCGGCGGCGTTGATGGTGCTTGGCCCGCAAGTGATGGAGTGGATCGCGGCGCAGGTTGGCATGCAGGAAGTCATCGTCACGGTGTGGACGATCTTGCGTTGGCCGGCGATTGTGATTCTGTTGATGGTAGCAGTCGCGCTCATTTATTACGTGATGCCGGACGTGAAACAGAAGTTTCGCTTCATCACCCCCGGTTCGGTACTGGCGGTAGTAGTATGGATCATCGCCTCCCTGGGCTTTGCCTACTACGTCAAGACCTTTGCCGACTACAACGCCATGTATGGCAGCATCGGTGCGATCATCGTGCTGTTGCTGTACTTCTACATTTCCGCCGCCGTGCTGTTGTTGGGCGCAGAGATGAATGCGGTGATCGAGCACATGTCGGAGGAGGGCAAAAACCCGGGTGAAAAGGATTTCGAGGCTGAAAAACCCAAGGAAACCCTCACCGTGCTTGGCCATGAACACCCGGTCAAGCCTGAACCGACCGAGCCGAACCCGCGATGATCCGTGAAATTCTCAAGATGGGCGACGAGCGCCTGCTGCGCATCGCCCCGCCGGTCCCCGACCATCTGATCGGCAGCGCCGAGCTGCAGCAGTTGATCGACGACATGTTCGAAACCATGCACCACGTCGGCGGCGTGGGCCTGGCCGCGCCGCAGATTGGCATCGACCTGCAGCTGGTGATCTTTGGTTTCGAGCGCAGCGAGCGTTATCCGGACGCCGAGCCGGTACCGCAAACCATCCTGCTCAACCCGGTGATCACGCCGCTGACCCCCGAGATCGAGGACGGTTGGGAAGGCTGCCTGTCTGTGCCTGGCCTGCGTGGAGTGGTGCCGCGCTTCAAGCACATCAGCTATGAAGGCATCGACCCGCAGGGCAACCCGATCAACCGCTTTGCCGATGGCTTCCATGCGCGGGTGGTGCAGCACGAATGCGACCATCTGATCGGCCGCCTGTACCCCTCGCGCATTCAGGACTTTGCCAGGTTCGGCTACACCGATGTGCTGTTCCCTGGGCTGGATGCCAGCGACGACTGAGCCCGCACCATGGCCAGCAGGCTTTTGCTGCGCTGGTAGCGCTGCAGGCGCGAGGCCAGGGCTTCGGGCAGTTGCGCAGCGATGCTGAAACCCAGGCGCTGGTAGTAGGCGGCAAGGTCGGGGTGGCAGAACAGCCAGGTCGGGCCACTGTGCCCGGCCAGCGCGGCCTCGATCAACTGCGCGGCCACGCCACGCTTGCGCGCTTGCGGGGCAACGAACAGGCCGGTGAGCCATTGGCCGTCGGCAATCGCACTGAGGCAAAGGCCGGCAACGATCCCGTCACTGCGCGCCACCCACGATTCACCATCATTGGCTGCACGCATGCGCGAACCCTGCTGTTTGTAGAAGTGTTCAAGCAATCGACGCTCGGGGCCGATGAGCAGGGCGCAGTGCAGGGCAGTCATGGGTATACCTGGAACGGTGGGCTCTAGCTCGCTGATTGCAGGCTATCGAGCCGTTTCGCTTTGTCGCAGATTGTTGCAAAACCTGCAAGGGTGAATGTCCGAGTTCAGGGTTCAACTATTCCCGGCCAGGAGTAGAATTTTAACCATTCCCCCTGGCAGTAGACGAAGCGGGATCGGTACTTCGTGTCATCTTTGCAGTTGATGACAACTTCTCCGCGCCATTGACGGCATAAGAAGTCACTCGATCAGCTGGATTGCTTTAAAGGTCAAACCCCATGAAACCATTACTGATTCTTGCTCTGGTCGGTATGTCCTCGTTCGCCCTCGCCGATGAGGCCAAACCGGTCTCCAGCGAGCCTGTGGCCCAGCAGTACGACTATTCCATGAACCTTGACATCAAACGGGTGATCAACCTGTCGACCATCCCCAATGTCTGTGAAGTGGTGCCTGCGACCATGACCTATGAAGACCACCATGGCCAGGTGCACACCATTCAGTATCGGGCGATGGGTGAAGGTTGCCAGCAGGGTTGATAGCGCTGCGTCAGCGGCCTCTTCGCGTTGAGCAGTAGCGAAGTGGCTGCTTTCGTCCCCTGGTTCATTGGCCCGAAAGTACCTGCTGTACTACCTCCAGGCCTTGTTTCAGTTCTGCTCGGCTGCCTGCTGCCGACAGGCTGATGCGCACGGCTTGCACCTCGGTCGCGCCAACGGCAAATACACTGGCCGGGACGACTTCCACGCCTCGCTCGCGACATAGCGTTACCACCGCCTCGGCCCCCCGCGGCGTGCCCAGCCACGCATGGGGCGAAGGCTGGCCTGTGTGGTGCAGCCCATCACCCAGCAGCCTGCGAGCCAGGCGCCATCGCTCGGTGATTTCCGTTTTCTGCCAGGCGAGCCGCCGCGCGGCTGTACCGTCTTCGATCCATTGGCAAGCGATGTCCAGGCTCAATGGCGACACCGGCCAGTGGCTGGCCTGGGCATGCGGGTCAACCTGTACCAGCAGCTTCGGGCTGGCCGCAATCCATCCCAATCGCACGCCAGCAGCCACTGTCTTGGACAGGCTGTTGATGTAAACCCCTTGATCGTCCAGCAGTGGGTAGAGCGGCGGTTGGTCGCTGAATGCGCCGTACACATCATCCTCGATCAGCAACAGCCCCAGACGTTTGACTACCTCAGCAATCGCCGCGCGGCGAGCATCATCCATGCAGGCGCCTGTGGGGTTATGCAGGGTCGGGGTAGTTACCAGCACGCGGGCACCGCTGGCGCGCGCCACACGGTCCAGGTCATCGGGCCGCAGGCCGTGGTCGTCCAGTGCCACGCCATGCACGGGCAGACGCAATTGCCGGCAGGCCGCCTTGATACCCGGTGCGGTCAGGGCCTCGAGCATGACCGGCTCACCTGCCTGGCAGAACGACTGCAGCACCAGTGCCAGCGCCTGATGGGCTCCGCCACACAGCAACAGTTCGTCCGCTGACAGGGCCAGGCCGCGGCTGGCCATCCACTGGGCGCCACGCATACGCCCAAGCAGCAACTGCTTGGGGCCCAGGTAATGATCGAGCAAGTCGCTATCCGGGCGTTTCAGCAGACTGCGCAAGCTGTCGTGCAAATCATGATTGTGCGGATCGGCCACTGGAACGTTGGTCGACAGGTCGATCAGCGGGCGTTGCCCGTCATGATGCTTGATGCGGAACAGGGTCGCTTCCTTGCTGCCCGCCAGTACGTAGGTGCCGCGGCCCACCTCGCCAGCCACCAGGTGCCGAGCGGCAGCTTCGCGGTAGGCCTGCTGGGTGGTACTAGGGTTGAGGCCCAGTTTCCAGGCCAGCCGGCGTTGCGGGGGCAGGCGGTCACCGACCTTGAGGGCGCCACTTTCGATGGCATTGGCAATTGCATCGACCAAGGCGAGATAACGGGGTTGGTCATCGTCGATCAGCTGGGGGATCCACACGAAATTGCTGCCCATGCAATATAAGGTTGTACCCATACAATGCCTGGCGCTTAGGATCGGATCAACCACCTGCCGAAGAGGGATGATCGCCATGTTCGACCTTGCTGCCCTGCGCGAAGCCGCCGATTTCGTCCATCAGCATGTACCCGCCACCCCTCAGCACGCCTGGCCCTTGCTGGCCCAGCGGCTGGGCTGCCAGGTGTGGGTAAAGCACGAAAACCACGCGCCCACCGGTGCATTCAAGGTGCGGGGCGGGCTGGTCTATGTGCGCTCGCTGTTGGCGGGGGGCCAGCCACCGCGCGGGTTGGTCACCGCGACCCGCGGCAACCACGGCCAGAGCATGGCGCTGGCCGCGAGACAGGCCGGGGTGCCGCTGGTGATCGTAGTGCCCGAGGGCAACTCGAAAGAAAAGAACGCCGCCATGCGTGCACTGGGCGCTGAGCTGGTGGAGCATGGTGTCGACTTCGACGTGGCTCGCGAAGAGGCGGCGCGCCTGGCGGACGAGCTGGGCTATGACATGGTGCCATCGTTCCACCCTGAACTGGTGCGCGGGGTGGCTACCTATGCCCTGGAGCTGTTCGAGGCCGTGGGCCAGCTGGATTGCGTGTACGTGCCGATCGGCATGGGGTCGGGCATCTGCGGGCTGATCCAGGCACGCAACCTGCTGGGGCTGAAAACCGAGATCGTCGGCGTGGTGTCCAGTGCGGCCGATGCCTACGCGCAGAGTTTCGAGCAGGGCCGCATCGTCACCACGGCCACCGCCGATACCTTTGCCGATGGCATGGCCTGCCGGGTTCCACACCCGGATGCCTTCGCCCTCGTACGCGAGCATGCCGCGCGAATCGTACGGGTCACCGACAGCGAAGTGGCAGAGGCCATGCGGATCTATCACGAAACGACTCATAACACGGCCGAAGGCGCCGGTGCTGCAGCGCTGGCGGCGTTGCTGCAGGAGCGCGAGCACCAGGCAGGCAAGCGCGTGGCAGTGGTGCTGAGCGGGGCCAACGTGGATCGCGGGCGTTATGCGCAGGTGCTGGCAGGGGCTGAAAAACCCTGAATGACTATCGGGGAAAAGTGCTAGCTTATTTTGATAGCACTTTACGATGAACACTCGATACCGAAAGATCTACGACGCTATCTTCAAGGCGCCCACGACGGCCTCATTGGCGTTTTCCGAGGTCGAAGCCCTGCTGCTTCACCTCGGCGGGCAAGTGCTGGAGCGGCAAGGCTCCAGGGTCAAGCGGGTGCTTGGCGACCAGAGCTTTAGGTGCCATCGCCCCCATCCTGGCAAGGAAGCCAAACGGTATCAGATTGAAGAAGCCCGCGAATTCTTGCTGCGGGCAGGAGTCAGCCTATGAGTTGCATGCGTTACAAGGGCTATGCCGCCCGTATCGAATACGATGAGCGTGACGACATTTTTGTTGGCCGTGTGCTGGGCATGCGCGACATCATCAGTTTTCACGCAAGCTCGGTGGCCGAGCTTAATGAAGCCTTCCGCGGGGCGCTGGAGGATTACCTGGCCGATTGCGCGGAGCAGGGCATCACCCCGGAAAAACCCGCGTCCGGCAAGGTCATGCTGCGCATTCGTCCGGAGGTGCACGCGGCCGCGAGTGTTGCCGCCCGAGCAGCCGGCAAAAGTCTTAACCAGTGGGCGGATGAGGTGTTCGAGCAGGCAGCTCTGGCTTGATCGTACACCCTTCCATCCCATGACCGCTCGTGGCAGGCTCTACGGCGCCTGATTGCCCTGACTTCGAGTGTTCAATGCCTTTTTCCAACGGTTTCTTCCTCAGCCTGTCCCTGTGCCTGGACATCGGCGTGGCCAACATCGCCATGATCACCCTGGCCATGCAACGCGGTTTTCTCCAAGGCTTCTGGCTCGGCCTGGGGACCTGCGTGGGCGACCTGGTCTACGCCATTGCGGCGCTGGCTGGCATGACCGTGCTGCTGCAGTTCGAAAGTGTGCGCTGGACCCTGTGGCTTGGCGGTTCGGTGATGCTGGTGTGGTTCGCCATCAAGATGCTGCTGGCCGCCTGGCGTGGCGGGCACATGGATGCCAGTGCGCAGGTGGTGGTTGAGTCGGGCTGGCGCGAATTTCTGCGTGGCATCTTCCTGGCCATGTCGTCGCCCAGCGCCATCCTCTGGTTCGCCGCGGTCGGTGGCGTGCTGATTTCCCGCTCAGGCAGCGGCAGCCTGCTGGACGCCGGGTTGTTTCTTGGCGGCTTCTTCGCGGCCGGGTTGGTCTGGTGCATGAGCCTATGCGGCATCGCCAGCCACGGCGGGCGCTTGCTGGGGGATCGCCTGCTGACTTGGTCATACCTTCTGTCGGCGGCTATTTTCTGTTATTTCGCGGTGTACGTGATTGTCTCGGGTTACCGGGAATTCGTTGGCGCCGGCGTTTAGGTTGTGGTTGGGGCATGGGTGCATGCCTGGAGTTGTTTGGCGCTTGTGAGATCG